>DATCCI010000511.1:0-3032 GCA_036511415.1 Acidimicrobiia bacterium | reverse complement strand
GTGTGCCACGCGGTGAGCCGGGGCTCGCTCATGGGCGCGCGGGGCAACTCCGGGGTCATCACGTCGCAGATCCTGCGCGGTCTCGTCGAGGGCTTCGGCGTCCTCGACGCCGTGCGCGGCGTCGATCTGCGCTCCGGGCTGCGGCGCGGCTCCGACGCCGCGTACCAGGCAGTGATGCGCCCGGTGGAGGGCACGATCCTCACGGTCGTTCGGGAGGCGGCCGAGGCGGTCGAGGCGCTCGGAGGCGAGCCGACGCTCGCGGCCGCGCTCGAGCGCGCGTACGACGCGGCCCACGATGCGGTCGAGCGCACGCCGCTACTCCTCCCGGCGCTGCGCGACGCGGGCGTCGTCGACGCGGGCGGCAAGGGATTCACGCTGCTGCTCGCCGCGTTGTTGGAGGTGGTGTCGGGCCGCGCGATCCCCGAGCCGGAGGTGGTCACCACGCCCGCGGCGGTTGCCGCCCACCTTGCCGGCGACGAGCTTTCGACCCTGCGCTACGAGGTGATGTACCTCCTCGACGCGCCGGACGAGACGCTGCCCTCGTTCCGCGACGCCTGGAGCGCGATCGGCGACTCGATCGTCGTCGTCGGCGGCGACGGGCTGTGGAACTGCCACATCCACACGAACGACATCGGTGGCGCGGTCGAGGCCGGCATCGACGCGGGCCGGCCGCACAAGATCCGGATCACCGACCTGGTCGAGCAGGTCGAAGAGGAGCGGTGGGTGCGTGAGGCCGACGTGCTCGCCGACCTCGACGGCTTCGCCGATCAGCCCGTCGTAACCACGGCGGTCGTCGCGGTCGGCGTCGGCGAGGGGATCCGTCGCCTGCTCACGAGCCTCGGCGTGCAACACGTCATCGCCGGCGGTCAGTCGATGAACCCCTCGACCGCGCAGATCCTCGAAGCGGTCGAGGCGTGCGCGTCGAACTGCGTCGTCGTGCTGCCCAACAACAAGAACATCGTCCCGGTGGCAAAGCAGGTCGACCTGTTGAGCGAGAAGGACGTCGCGGTGATCGCCACGCACAGCGTGGCCGCCGCCCTCGCCGCGCTGGTCGAATACGACCCGAACGCGACCGTCGCCGACAATGCGCGGTCGATGCAGGGAGCCCTCGAGCGCGTGCGCACCGGCGAGGTGACCCAAGCCGTGCGCGACGCATCGGTCGGCGGCGAACGGGTGCGGGAGGGCGACTGGCTGGCCCTCGCACGCGACGGGGTGGTCGCCTCGGTCGGCTCGGCCGCCGACGCGGTGTACAAGGTCCTGGAGGCGCTCGTCGACGACGACAGCGAGATCGTCACGGTGCTGGTGGGCTGCGACGCCGCCGCCAACGAGACCGAGCGCATCCGGGAGCACATCGAGTACGCGTTCCCCCACCTCGAGGTCGAGTTCCACGACGGTGGCCAGCCCTTGTATCCCTATCTCGTGGGCGTGGAGTGACCGGCGCGTGCCGACCGGTGATCCGCCGCTGACGCTGGCTGATCTGCGCGAGATCCCGCTCGAGCGACTGAAAGGTGTCGGGTCCGCGCTCGAGGCGCGCCTTGCCGACATGGAGCTGCGGACCGTCCTCGACCTGCTCCAGCACTACCCCCGGCGGTGGGTCGACCGGACGAAGAAGACAGACATCGCCGCGCTCGCGGTAGGAGAGGAGGCGACGGTCTTCGCCGAGGTGCGCACGATTCACGGCCGGAGGACCCGTCAGGGGCGCGCGCTCGTGGAGGCGGTCGTGCACGACGGCACCTCGATGCTGACGATCACGTTCTTCAACCAGGCCTGGCGGGAGAAGCAGCTGCGCGTCGGGACGGAGGCCGCGTTCTTCGGCAAGCTCGACGTGTACCGCGGCAAGCGCCAGATGACGAACCCGGTCGTCGACGTCGTCGGCCGGGCCGGCGTCGCCGAGGAGAAGACCGGCGTGATCGTCCCCGTGTACCCGCAGTCGGGCAAGGCCGAGGTGTTCACCTGGCAGCTCCGGGCGCTGGTGTCGGACGCGCTCGCGAAGTGCCGCGCTCGCGGCTTCGCCGACCCGCTCGACGAGACCGTGCTCGACCGCTGTGACCTGCTCGATCGCAGCACCGCCCTGCGCGCCATCCATCGTCCGGAGTCGATGGCGGAGCTCGCCGCGGCGAAACGCCGACTGATCTTCGACGAGTTCCTGCGGATGCAGGTGGGTCTCGTCGCACGCAAGCGGGCGTTCGAGGCCGAGGAGTCGGGCATCCGGCACCGGGTCGACGGGCCGTTGGTGGACGCGTTCGTCGCCGGGCTGCCGTTCGTGCTCACCGGTGATCAGCAGCGCGCCCTCGACGAGATCACGCGCGACCTCGCCGGGCCCGCGCCGATGCACCGCCTGCTACAGGGCGATGTCGGCTCGGGCAAGACCGTGGTTGCCCTCGCCGCCCTGCTCGTCGCGGTGCAGGGTGGTTATCAAGGTGCCTTCATGGCGCCGACCGAGGTGCTCGCGGAGCAGCACTACCTCGGTTCGCTGCGACTCCTCGAGGGGCTGTCGGTACCGGCGGAGGCGTCGCTGCTCGCGGACCGCCCGGTTCGGGTCGCGCTGTTGACCAACCGGACGACCGCGGCCGAGCGCCGGCGGATCACCGCCGGACTCGAGGCGGGAGAGATCGACATCCTGCTCGGTACCCACGCGCTGCTCTACGGCGATGCGAGTTTCTCCCGGCTCGGGCTCGCCGTGGTCGACGAGCAGCACCGCTTCGGGGTCGAGCAGCGCGCGCTCCTGCGGGGCAAGGGTGACCAGCCCGACGTGCTCGTCATGACCGCCACCCCGATCCCGCGCACCGCGGCGATGCTGGTGTACGGCGATCTCGACAAGTCGGAGTTGCGGGAGCTACCGCCCGGACGCACCCCGATCGAGACGACGCTGGTCGATCCGACGCCGTTGGCCCAGGCGGCGGCATGGGACGCGCTCCGCGCCGAGGTCGCGGCGGGTCACCAGGCCTACGTCGTGTGCCCGCTCGTCGAGGACAAGGGGAGGGTCGAGGCCAAGGCCGCGACCGCCGAGTACGAACGGCTGCAGGCCGAGG
>DATCCI010000510.1:0-8028 GCA_036511415.1 Acidimicrobiia bacterium | reverse complement strand
AATGCCGCGCTACGCGGCGCCAAGCTCGCCCCGCCCAGCCGGACGGTCGTCTTCGGTGCGCAGGTCGCGCCGGACGGCTCCGTCATCACCTTGTCGGTCACCGCACCCACTCGCGTCCTGGCGAGCACGGTTGCGACGAGTTGGGGGAAGGCATTCTCGACCGCGCGGCGCACGACCGCGCACGACCGCATCGTGGCCGAGCAGAAACAGCTCGTGCACAAGTCCCATCTCCTGCACCAGGAGCTGCTGACCGTCGACCTGAAGCTGGCGAAGCTGCTGCCCGGTATCTACGGCGGGATCTTCCGCTTCGACAAGTCCTTCGGAACGTCGGCGGGCGGCAAAGGCTCTTCGAACAGCAGTTCCAGCAACACGCCCCAGGTGCCCGACGGCGCATCGACCTACGTCTTCAACCTGGCGCTCGAGCGGCCCCAGCTCCTCGATCAGATCACCGCCATCGGTACCCAGATCGCGGGGCTCACGCTCACCGACGTCACCCCCGACGCGTTCGCCCGCGTGGTGAGCCAGACCCCGGCTCGGTCCGCGACCAAGGTGCGCTCGGTCACGAAGCCGGCAGCCGGTGGGCTGTTCGCCGGGCTCGTGGTCGGCCTCGCCGCCGCGGTCCTCGTCGACCGCCGCGATCGCCGTATCCGCGACCCGCGCACCGCGGCCAGCGCGTTCGGCGCACCCGTGCTGTCGATCGTCCCGTCGACGACGTACGGCGACTACGCGGTCCTGTCCGATCCGCTCTCGAACGTCGCCGAGGCATACCGAGGTCTGGCCGCGACCTCGATCGCGACCGATCGTCTGCCGAAGGCGATCATGGTGAGCACTCCTCACGGCGACGCGCACGAAGAGGTCGCGGCGAACTACGCGGCCGCGCTCTCGCGATTCGGGTTGAAGGTCGCGCTGATCGCGACGACGCCCGACCAGGCGTGGTATGCGGAGCGCTTCGAGTCCTCTCCCCGCGGCGCCCCCGAAGTATCGCCCAACCACGGCGGGTCGACGTTTCCGGAGCTGCTCGTCGCGGCACACGCGGGAACGCTCGACGGCCGTCTGTCCGATCAGCTGGCGAGTGATGTTCGCGCTCCCAATCTCGTTGTCGTACCGCCGTCGAGCGAGGCCCCGGCACACCTGCCGGTCGACGGGCTCCCACCGCTGTTGCAAGCGCTCGGCGATTCCGGTATCGACGTCGTCGTCGTCTCGGGACCGGCGCTCCTCGAAGACGCCGACGCGACGATCGTCGCATGGGCGACGCGATGTGTGCTCTGGGCCATCGTCGATGGTGAGATCACCTCGACCGAAGCCCGTGCCGCCGCGGCGCGTCTCGAGCTCGCGGGCGTAGTGCCCTTCGGCGTGGTGATGGTCGGCAATCGCTCGAACGGGATCTGATGCGGTGCGCGCCGCGCCGAGTCCGAGCTGCCGGCTTCGGGCCGCGGGCCGATGAGTCCCGACTCAGCTGATCGCGACGTCTCGTTCGGGTCGAGTTCACCGGGCCCGCGCGAGACCACTCGTCCCGGCAGTTCGTGGTGGATGTACCGACGATCCGAACCTTCGCGCGATCCGCGCGCACCAGATCTTGCTCCCGCACCGCCCGACCGCCGCGACTCGGGAACCGCCAAGCGTGGCGCGCCGCCCGGTCGACCCCATGGTGTGTCACCGGGTCGCGACGCGCGCCGCCCGCTCGTCGATTCCGACTCGCCCGGGGTGATGGCGGCCGCGTTGGCCGTCGCTGGTGTGATCGTTCTGGTGCTCAGTGTTCGTTTGTTCCCATCGGCGCGGTTGTCGCGGGTCCTCGTTCCCATAATCGGCGTGTGCGCGACGATCGCCATCGGAGCGTGGCTCCAGCGCAAGCATCCCGACGAACCATGGCTCGGTCGCTGGTTGGTGCTCGCGGTCATCGTCAAGGAGATCGCGTCGATCCTGCGGTACAAGACGTTCCAGAACGGTGGCGACGCCACGATCTATGACAAATTCGGCAAGCGATTTCTCGACGTGTGGCTGCACAAAGCCGGCGCCGTCGCCCCGCAGATCGATGACATCCGCAAGAGCAACTTCCTGCGCTGGTTCACCGGCATCGTGTACTACCTGTTCGGCCGCGACCTGATCGCGGGTTTCGTCGTGTACGCGCTCATGGCTTTCGTCGGGTCGTACCTCTGGTACCGCGCGGCGGCCGAGGCGCTCCCCTTCCTCGATCGCCGCCTGTTCTTCTTGTTGGTGTTCTTCGTGCCGAGCATCGTGTTCTGGCCGGCTTCGGTCGGCAAGGAAGCGTTGATGCAGCTCGGGATCGGCAGCGCCGCGCTCGGCACCGCGCATCTCCTGAAGGGTCGGCTCGGGCGCGGGCTCGCGGTCGCGGCGCCGGGGGCCTGGTTGATGTGGGTGGTGCGACCACACCTGCTTGCGTTGGTGACGCTCGGTGCCGCGGGTGCGTTCCTCGTCGGGAAGAGCCCGCGCCGCGCCAAAGCGGCAGTGGCGCAGAGCTCGCTCGTCAAGCCCATCGGTCTGATCGTGGTCGGAGTGCTCGCGGTGTTCGCGGTGAGCCAGGGCGCGAAGTCGCTCGGGCTGCCCTCGCTGACCCTCGGCTCCGTGCAGGCCGAGCTCGACGCGACGACCGCGAGCACCGGCCAGGGAGCATCGTCGTTCAACAACGGCGGCAATTCGTTGTCGCCGCTCCACCTCCCGCAGGGTGCCATTACCGTGTTGCTCCGGCCGTTCCCGTGGGAGGTCGACAGCCCGTTGCAGATCCTTGCGTCGCTCGAAGGGCTGGCGCTCGCGGCGTTCATCGTGTATCGCCGAAGATCGGTCGCGCTTTCGTTGCGACGGATGCGCAGCTCGCCCTTCCTGTTCTACTGCTGGACCGTGACGTTGTTGTACGCGATCACGTTCCAGGCGTTTGCGAATTTCGGGTTGCTGGTACGCGAGCGATCGCTCGTCTTGCCGGCCATGTACGTTCTGCTCTGCCTCGATCACACGCGAGCAGACGACGACGGCGACACGCTCGCCGACGCGACGCATGCGTCGTCGTCGTTCTCGTCGGCGTCCGGCGGGGGCCATGTCCTCGTCTAGGCGGGCGGTCGGACGCGCGGTGAAGATCACCGCGGCGACGATCGACCGAGTTCGCACGCCTTCCGCCGGCGTCGTGGTGCTCCTGTATCACCGGGTCGGGCGGCGCTCGGCGTCGGAGGTCGATCTCGATGCCGCGATCTTCGCCGAGCAGATGGCGTTCTTGACCGAGTCGACCGACGTCGTCCGCCTCGAGGCTGCGCTGGAGGAGTTGGCGGGTCCGCGTCCGTCGTCGCGGCGCCGCCCGGTCGTCGTCGTGACGTTCGACGACGGCACCGACGACTTCGTCGAGGTCGCACTGCCGATCCTCGAGCGCCATTGCATCCCGGTGACGATGTATCTCGCGACCGCCTTCATCGAGGACGGCTCGCCGTTCCCGGACGGCGGACGGCCGGCATCGTGGTCGGCACTGACAGATGCGTGCGCGACCGGCCTCGTCGACATCGGCTCGCACACGCACCGGCACCGGCTCCTCGACCGCATCCCTTCGGTCGACCTCGCCGACGAGCTCGACCGGTCGATCGCACTGATCGGCGACCGTCTCGGCCGCACCGCGGCCGACTTCGCCTACCCGAAGGCCGTGTTCGGATCGCGCGAAGCCGACGTCGCGGTGCGGCAACGGTTTCGCTCGGCGGCGCTGGCCGGCACGCGGGCGAACCTGCACGCCCGCACCGACGTCTATCGCCTCGCCCGATCGCCGATCCAGGTCGGCGACGCGATGTCGTACTTCCGTTGCAAGGTCGCGGGCGGCATGCGACTCGAGGACACGATGCGGCGGGCCGCGAATCGCCTGCGCTATGCGGGAATGCGCTCGTGAGTCGTTCGCGTCCGACGGTCGTGCACGTGACCACGACCGACATCAGCCTCGAGCTCTTATTGGGAACCCAGCTCGAGGCGTTCGTGCGTGCCGGGTTCGATGTGATCGGCGTTTCGGCCCCCGGTCCCTACGTGGCCGCACTCGAGCGTCGGGGCATACGCCACGTGCCGCTCGAGCACGCGACGCGCTCGATGGCCCCGACCCAGGACGTCGGCGCGTTCGGCGAGCTGATCGGGATCTTCCGCCGGCTCCGCCCGGACATCGTGCACACTCACAATCCGAAGCCGGGCGTCTACGGACGGATCGCGGCTCGGGTGGCGTCGGTTCCCGTGATCGTGAACACGGTGCACGGGTTGTACGCGCTACCCGAAGATCGGGCCGCCAAGCGCGCGCTGGTGTACGGCCTCGAACGCGTGGCGGCGGCGTTCTCGCACGCCGAGTTGGTGCAGAACCCCGAAGATCTCGTAACCCTGGCCCGGCTCCGCGTCCCGGCCGCGAAGCTCACCCTTCTCGGCAACGGGATCGACCTCGATCGTTTCGATCCGGCTTCGGTCCCGGCTGCCGGCGTGGAACGGGCTCGCCGCGAGCTCGGAGCGCGCGACCCGTCGGACGTCGTCGTGGGTCTCGTCGGCCGGCTCGTACGCGAGAAGGGCTATCCCGAGGTCTTCGAGGCCGCGCACCGCCTGCGCGAGCGCATGCCTCACCTGCGGTTCGCGGTCATCGGTGGCGCCGACGACGAGAAGTCGGACGCCCTCTCCGCGGGCGACCGCGCCGCGGCCGAAGCCGCCGGCGTACGCTTGTTGGGTGAGCGCGACGACGTCGTCGCGCTCTATCGCGGAATGGACATCTTCGTGCTCGCGTCGCATCGCGAGGGCTTTCCGAGGGCCGCGATGGAAGCCGCGGCCATGGGACTCCCCGCGGTCGTGACCGACATCCGCGGCTGCCGGCAGGTCGTCGCCGACGAGGTTACGGGTCTCCTCGTCCCGGCGCGCGATGTCGTCGCACTCGAGCGGGCGATCGCCACGCTCGCGTCCGATCGCGATCGCCGGCACGCGATCGGCGCGGCCGCGAGGGCGAAGGCGCTGCGCCAGTTCGACGTAAACCGGTGTGTCGACATCACGCTGTCGACCTACCACCGCCTGCTCGACGAACGCGGTGTGCGCGTCTCGGCGGCGCTGTGACCGTGCCCGAATGGGCCGCGGTGCCTCGGCGAGCGACCGTTGCCGACGTCGACGCGATCAGTGCGCTCCACGCGAGCTGCATCGCAGAGGGTTTTCTCGTGACCCTCGGACCCCGGTTCCTGCGGCGGCTATACCGGCGCGTCGTGTCGTCGCCGCGAGCGTTCGCCTTCGTCGTCGATGGGCCGACCGGCGTTGCCGGCTATGTCGCCTGTGCCGTCGGCACGGGAGCGTTCTACCGCGAGTTCGCGACGCGCGACGGGCTCGTTGCCGGTGCCGTCGCGTTGCCCCGACTCCTCCGGGCGCCGCGGCACGTGTGGGAAACCTGGCACTACGGTGCTCGCGCGGATGCGAGCGACGCCGCGGCCGAGGTACTCGCGCTCGCCGTCGCGCCCGAGGCGCGGGGTCGACGAATCGGCAGTGTGCTCGTGTCGGCTGCAGCCGGCGAGCTGCAAGAACGGGGCGTGACGTCCGCGCGCGTCGTGACCGCGACGGGCAATATCTCGGCAGTCCGTGCGTACGAGCGAGCCGGGTTCCGTCGCTCCGGCTCCGATGAGGTGCACCGTGGCGTCACCCAAGAGGTTTTGAAGTGGCCCTGATCGTCGCATTCCTCGTCGCGGTCTTCGCAACCCCTCTGGCGGCGGCGATCGCGACGAGGGTCGGCCTGGTGGATCGTCCCGGGCCGCTCAAGGTGCACGATCGGCCGGTGCCCTACCTCGGAGGTGCCGCGGTCATGGCCGCGATCGTCGGCCCGGTCGCAGGTGCGCACCCGTACGTGCTCGTTCCGCTCGCAATGGCGTTCGTGCTCGGGCTTGCAGACGATCTCGGCGATCTGACGCCCGTCGCGCGGATCCTCATCGAGATCGGAATCGGTGTCGCCGCGGCGTTCGCACCCGCGCACCACGAGCTTCCGCGTGTCGTCCTCGCGGTCGTCGTCGTCGTGCTCCTGTTGAACGCGGTGAACTTGCTCGATGGTCTCGACGGGTTGGCCACAACCGTCGGTGTCGGCTCCGCATGCGGCTTCGCCCTCGCCTTGCGCGGACCCTCCGCGGTGCTCCCGCTCGCCCTGGCGGGCGCTCTCGTCGGTTTTCTCGTGTGGAACCGGCCGCCGGCGCGTGTGTACCTGGGCGACGCCGGAAGCTACCTGATCGGTACCGCGCTCGCAGTCTCGATGCTCGACGCCCTGCAACGGCCGGCCGCGGTCGCGGCCGGGGCCACGCTCTTCGTCGGCGTCGCGGCCGCCGACACCGCAATCGCGATCCTGCGCCGGTTGCGCGCCCGCCGGCCGCTGCTGCGCGGCGATCGCGGACACGTGTACGACCAGCTCGTCGATCGCGGATGGCCTGCGGTCGGCGCGGTGGGCGCATTGGCGGCGGCTCAGGCCGCGCTCACGACGGCGGGAGTCGTGATCGGCAAGCTGTCCGCGGGCCCGGCGATCGCGGCTGCGGCCGCGGTGATCGCCGTGGTGGGCGGTGCCGCGCTCGCGTTCTTCACCTCGCCGCGGTCGTGGCGCAGCGAGGTGTGACCGCGCCGAGATCGGTTGGCGCAGACGAGCGGGGTCAGCCGAAGCGGAGCACCGATGGGCTCGAGTCGGGATCCGACGCGTCGCGCTGCGCATCGAGCTCGCCAGCATGCGCGTGCAGCACGCCGATCCGGTCGGCGACGCGCTCGACGTGTTCGTTGCGAAGGTCGGGGAAGATCGGAAGCGACAGCACGCTGTCGGACACGGCGTCGGTGACCGGGAGTGACTGCGCGGCGAGATGCCGGTACGCGAACTGCCGGTGCACGGGAGGATCGAAGTACTTGCGGGTGTCGATCCCCTCGGCCGTCAGCGCGTGGGCCAGTGCGTCGCGCGTGAGCCCGAACTGTTCGTGGTCCACGGTGATCGTGAAATCCTTGAAGGTGCTCATGTCGCCCGCGGGTATCTCCTGGAACCCGATTCCCGGGATCTCCTCGAGGTGGGTGCGGTAGAGACCGGCGAGGTACCGGCGGCGCTCGAGCGAGCCGGCGAAAGTGCGAAGCGATTCCAGGGCCATGGCGGCGTGAAATTCCGACATGCGCGCGTTCAGTCCGACGAACTGGGTGTCGTAGTTGCCGGGGTTTCCGTAGTCGCGGCCGATGCGGATGCGCTCGGCGAGCGCGTCGTCGTTCGTCGCGACCAGTCCGCCCTCGCCGGCTACGAGCACCTTGGTGGGCGTGAGGCTGAAGACCTCGGCGGCACCGAAGCCGCCGACCTGAGTCCCGCCCGCGACCGCGCCCAGCGCGTGCGCAGCATCGAACAACACCGGAACGTCCCATTCCGCCGCAAGCTGGGTGACGCTCCGCGGATCGCAGGGTGCGCCGAAGACGTGGGTCGCGACGAGGGCGCTCGCGCCTTCGAGGAGCGACGCGGTGTGCGCCAGGTCGAGTTGGAACGTATTGCGGGAGCACTCGGCGAACACCGGCGTGCAACCGTTCCATGCCGCGGCGTGGGCGGTCGCCGAGAACGTGAAGCTCGGCATGACCACGCGGCCGCGCCCCTCGGTCAGCGCCTGCACCACCAGCATGAGTCCGGAGGTGCACGAGCTCACCGCGACGACGTGCCGGACGCCGATGCGCTCGGCCAGACGATTCTCGAGCTCGGCGACGAGCGGCCCGTTCGTGAGCATGCCGCACTCGTACGACGGCTGGAGCCGCCGCATCACCTCTTCGATCGGCGGACGCGAGGGGGACACGAACCGAAGCCCGTGGGCGAACGCGGGCGTGCCACCGAGCGCGGCCGGGAGAGCAAAGGTCGGGGCGTGGCGGACATCGCCGAGGTCGGTGAGATCGATGACCTTGGCGGTCGCCGGTGACGCGTGGTCCGTGCGAACTTCGACGACGTGGTGGCGCATGTCCCGGGCCGCGTCGAGGCGACAGGGGACCCCGCACTCCATCAGCATCTCCTCGAGCACGCGGGCGACGACGGGGTCGACGGCCTCGGCGCAGTGGTGG
>DATCCI010000509.1:0-5523 GCA_036511415.1 Acidimicrobiia bacterium | reverse complement strand
ATGGTCGAGGAGGTCTTCTATACGCAGCCCTTCGCGATCGGTCCCGGAGAGCGCCAGGTCGAGGCGGTGCATCTACTCGGAATGAACTTCTCCGAGCCCCGCTCGTTGCTGCTCCTCGTCACGGTCGTCTTCGGCTTGTGCGGCATCGGCGTCGTTGCGATCCGCCGCAGCGCGTTCGGTCGCCGGCTCGTGGCGCTGCGCGACAGCGAGGCCGCGTCGGTGACCGTAGGCGTGAACGTGCTCGAGACCAAGCTGTTGGTGTTCGCTCTGTCGGCCGGAATCGCGGGCTTCGCCGGCGCCTTCTTTGCGATGTCCGTCGGGACGTTGAACGGCGCCACGGGTTTCGAGATGATCGCGGGCCTCCCGATCGTGCTCGCGCTCGTCATCGGCGGAGTCGGCTTCGTCGCCGGCGCGCTGTTCGCCGGTGTCTTCGGCCTGTCCTTGTTGACCATCCAGAGCGACTGGCACATCTCTTTGTGGATCGGGCTGACGTATCTCGCGCCCGGCCTCGCGGTGCTCGGCATCATCCAGAACCCGTCGGGCGCGGTGGTACCGATCGGAGAAGGCTTCGCCCGGCTGTTGCCGTGGCGCCACGACGCGCGGCGCGAGTACGAACAGACGACCGCGGCCGCGGCCGAACCCGAGGTCGGCGAGCTCGGACTCGCGCGCCCGTTCGAGGAAGCCGACGTGTTGCTCGTCGACCGCGCGCTCGGGGTCAGAAACGACCTTCCGAGTGCGGTTGCCTCCGCCGGAGGCGGATGACATGGGGCTGCTCGAGGTCGAAGAGGTCGTCGTGCAATTCGGCGGGCTGCTCGCCGTCGACGACGCTTCGCTCTCGGTCCCGGCCGGTTGTGTGACCGGTCTGATCGGACCCAACGGGGCGGGCAAGACGACACTCTTCAATGTGATCACGGGCTTGCAGCCACCGAGTCGGGGTCGGGTGCTGCTGGAAGGAGCTGACGTGACGCGCCGCCGGCCGTATCGGCGTGCCCGGCTCGGCATCGCGCGCACCTTCCAACGGCTGGAGGCGTTCGGCAGCCTCACCGCCCGCGAAAACGTTCTCGTCGCGCTCGAGATGCGCCGGCGCTGGGCGACCTCGAAGTACGACCCCGGAAAGGTCGCCGACGAGCTCCTCGGGCGGGTCGGCATCGCGAGCGTCGCCGACACGCGCGTCGACTCGCTCCCGACCGGGAGCGCGCGCCTGGTCGAGCTCGCGCGTGCGCTCGCGACCGAGCCGAAGGTCCTGCTGCTCGACGAACCGTCGTCGGGCCTCGACGAGCAGGAGACCGACGCGCTCGGCGTGCTCCTCCACGAGCTCACCGCGGGCGGTCTCGCCGTGCTGCTCGTCGAGCACGACATGCCGCTCGTGATGGAAGCGTGCAGCCACATCAGTGTCCTCGACTTCGGTCGGGTCATCGCGCAGGGCACTCCCTCCGAGATCCAGGCCGACCCGTCGGTGCAGCGCGCGTATCTCGGAACTTCGAAGGCGGCGTCATGACGCCTGTGCAGGTGGGAGATCCGGTGGCGCCGGCGCCCGGTGCATCGACCGCGACCGCGGTGCTCCAGCTCGCCGCGGTGCGCGCCGGCTACGGGCGGATCGACGTGCTGCACGGCATCGATCTCGCGCTCCGGCCGGGGGAAGTCTTCGCACTTCTCGGCCCGAACGGTGCGGGCAAGTCGACGACGCTCGCGGTGGCCTCGGGCCAGATCACACCGAGCTCGGGCGGCCTGTTCCTCTGTGGACGCGACGTCACCGGCGCCGCTCCCGACGCGCTCGCGCGCGCGGGCGTGTGCCTCATTCCGGAAGGGCGAGGGATCTTCCCGAACCTGACGGTGGCCGAGAACCTGCGCATGGCGACCTATACCGGTCGTGCCTACCGCGACGTGCTCGCGCTCGCGTTCGCGCAATTCCCGCGCCTGAGCGAACGGCGCAAGCAAACCGCGGGAACGCTCTCGGGCGGCGAGCAGCAAATGCTGTCGATGGCGCGTGCGCTCGCGACCGAGCCCGCGGTGCTGCTCATCGACGAGCTGTCGATGGGCTTGGCGCCGATCATCGTCGAAGAGCTGTACGAACACGTGCGCCGGATCGCGGCGTCGGGCCTGTCGATCCTGATCGTGGAACAGTTCGCGCACGAGATTCTCGGGCTGGCCGATCGAGCGGGCATCATGCTGCACGGGCGCCTCTTGCACACCGGACCGCCCGCGAGCATCGCGGGCGAGCTCACAGACGCGTATCTTGGCGCCGACCACGCGGCCCAGGGGGCCGATTCATCACAACGAGGATCTGGCCGGCGATCCAACCGCGGATCGGGCCGATGAGGAGCTCCGAGTCATGAGTGACGAGCGCACCGATGCGAGCGGCACGATGTCGTCGTCGCGACTGGCCCAGTTCGAGGACGAGGTCGGCAAGCTGAAGGTGACGGGCGGCGGCGCCAATCCCGAGCGGCTCGGATCGCAGTGGGGCATCGGTCTCACCATCCTCGGGTTCGTAATCGCCGTCATCTCCTGGTGGAGCGCGCTCGACGCCAAGGGCGACAACGCCGCCGTGAGTGCGTTGCGCGCCGAGATCTTCGCGTTCATCGGCGTCGGCATCGCGGTCGTCGGCATCGTGATCTGGGTGCGGAACTCCCTGACCCGCTATCTGCGCTACTGGATCATCCGGCTCGTATACGAGCAGCGCGAACAGACCGAGCAGCTCATCCAGGCTTTGCGCGAGCGCGAGTAGCGCTCCCGCTCAGTGGATCGGGACGTTCAACACCGCCGCGCTGTCGATCAATCGCCCGTCGACCACCTGCAGCACCTGCAGGAGCATCCGGTAGGTCCCCGTCGTCGGGATGGTCGCGCCGTTCGTCAGGAAGTGGTTCGGTCCGGCACGCGTGAGGCCGGCGGGAACCGATGTCGCACCGTCGGCGCTCACCAGCTTGGCCGAGATGTCCCGGACCGTGAGGTCGGCGCCCTTGGGCGTGAGCGTGTACACGTGGATCGTGTTCAGTCCGACGCGTGCCGGATCGATCGTCACCTGGATCGTCATCGCGTTGGTTCCCTGGCCTGCGCTCGCGCTGCCGGCGAACAGCTTGGGTGAGAGCTCGCTGCGTGCGGGTTGCGCGTTCACGAGTATCGCGGTGACTGCGAGTACTGCCAGGCCGAAAACGACTTCGCCCGCGACGGAGCGGCGCAGGCCGGCAACGGTCCGTTCGTCGATCGCGGCGATCGCACTGTCGGGGGCATCGAGCGGCGCCGACTGGTGTCTGCGTACAACCGTGCGGCTGACCGCCGCGAGGCCTACGAGCCCGACGATGATGCCGAGCTTGATCAACAGGAGGTGGCCGTAGGTGGTGCTCGTATAGCCGCGTATCACGAACCCGACTTCGCGCCACGACGCGAACACGCCGCTCAGCACGAGCACGACGACGCACCAGAACGCCACGCGTGAGAAGGTCGTCAACGCGCGCCGGAGCCCGCCGCTGAAGCCGCCGCCGAGGGCCGCGACCAGCAGCACGACCAGCCCGCCGAGCCACACGCTCATCGCGAGCACGTGCACCGTGTCCAGAGGCACCGCGAAGATCGTGAAGTCGCCGGTGGCCGCGTGCCCCGCGTATCCGGGCGTGCCCGCGAGCCCGATCGCGACGATCGCGGCGGCGACCAACCACCAGATCGGGGCCCGGCGGCTACCGGTGAAGCGCCCGAGGAACGCCAACAGCCCCAGCGCGACGACGAGCAGCGCCAAGCGGACCTCGGTGACGTGACCGAAGCGCGTGTGCAGGACGTCGTGCACGACCGTCCACTTCACCGCGTCACCGATGCCGGCGCCGGCCGCGTACGGGCCCTGCAGCATCACTGCCGCGATCGTCGAGATCGTGAGGACGAACCATCCGATCCAGACCGCGCCGCGGGTCGGCCGCGCCGCGCTCGTTGATCGTGCGATGAGCAGCAGGAACACGAGGCCACCGATCAAGAGCGCGAGACCGGCGAACACTCCGGCCCGTGCGACGCCGAACAGTGTTCCGACCGTCGTGCTGCTCTTGGCGTTCGTCTCGCTCGCGCAGCCGTTCGAGCTCGGTGGAGGTCCGGGTCCGATGCGGAACGAGTACGTGCCGTTGACGGGGTGCGAATCGGCCGAGATGACGCGCCACGCGACGAGGTAGACGCCCGACGCCAGCTTCGGAGTCGACAGCACGACGGTGTGACCGCTCGTCGGCGAGTGGCGCGGAGCACCCGTGGTGATCCGTTTGCCGGCGCAGGTGTAGACGCGTACGGCACCGAACGAGACCTCGACGTTCTCGTTGAACGTCAGGGACAATTGCGACGGTGACTGCGCCGCGACGCCGTCCTTGGGCGGGTCGGTGCTCTGCAAGATGGCGTGGGCCCACGCCGGGGCGGCGGTCGCGATCAGGAACAGCCCCGCGAGTGCCGGCACGACGCAGAGCCGAGCCAGGCGCCCTGCTCTCATGTGCCGGTCACATTACGACGCGCGTGGTCGTTCGGGCGCTGCGGGCCGGTCCCCGGCGTAGTAGGCGCGCGCCGTAGCGTGGTTCCGTGCGCCGACGGGTTGTGATCCGGATCGCCACGGTTGCCGGTGCGGCGATCGTCTTCGTCGCCCTTGCCTCGCCCGCCGCATCGGCGCACACGATCTCCGGACCCCGGCCCACCAACTACCGCAGCCACGTCGTCGCGATGTCGCCGGCGGTACCCGGCATCAGCGCGCGAGTCGTCGACCTCGGGAACAAGTTCGAGCTCACGAACCGCACTCCGACCGAGATCACGGTGCTCGGGTACGAGGCCGAGCCATACCTGCGCATCGGCCCGAGCGGGGTCTTCGAGAACCTGCATTCGCAAGCGACGTACATCAATCGAACCCGCCTGGGTGGAACCGTTCCCTCCGGCGTCGACACCTCTCCCACCGCGGTGCCGCAGTGGAAGAAGATCTCGGACGGCCACTCCGCACTCTGGCACGACCACCGCATCCACTGGATGGAACCGCAGGCGCCACCGCCCGTCGCGCAGGCGCCCGGCAGCTTCCAGCACCTCTCGCAGCAGAACATCGTGTTCCTCTTCAACGGGCAGCGGGTCGCGGTCGCCGTCGCGCTCGACTGGGTTCCGGGGCCGAGCGGTGTGCCGTGGATCCCGCCGCTCGTCGTCTTGTTCGCGGTCGGTGTGCTCGGAGCCGCCGTCCCGAAGTGGTGGCGCCTGCTCGCGGTGCTGGTCGCTCTGGTCGTGCTGTCCGACGCGGCTCACGCGATCGCATTCGAGATCCCGCGACCCGGCGCCAATCCGACGAAGGTGGTCCAGTTCCTCGGTGGCAGCTTCGTGTCGATCGCGGTGTGGATCGCCGCGGCACCGACCGTGATCGGGCTTCTTCGCCGCCGCGCGGAAGCGCTCTACGGCGTGGTCTTCGTCGGGCTGTTGGTGGCGTTGATCGGCGGGGCCACCGACCTCTCGGCGCTGTGGAAGTCACAGCTGCCCGACGCCGGTCCCGAGTGGCTGACGCGCGTCGAGGTGGTCGTGGCGCTCGGCCTCGGCGGT
>DATCCI010000508.1:0-3058 GCA_036511415.1 Acidimicrobiia bacterium | reverse complement strand
CGGGCAGAAGTGCATGTTGCTCTTCGAGTCGGCGAACCGTGACGAGACGAGGTTCGACGAGCCGTTCCGGTTCGACGTCGAGCGCCGGCCCAACGAGCACCTCGCGTTCGGGTTCGGCGCACACTTCTGTCTCGGTCAGGCGCTCGCCCGACTCGAGTTGCAGGTGATGTTCGAGCAACTGCTGGCGCGCCTGCCCGACCTCGAACTCGCGGCCGATCCCACCACCCTGCCCCGCCGGCGTGCGAATTTCATCAGCGGCCTCGAGTCGATGCCGGTGCGGTTCAATCCGACCCGTCCGCTCCTGAGAAGCTCGGTATGAACAACCGCGAGCTGGTCGAGAAGCTCTGGATCGATCTCTACAACCGAGATTTCGACGCGGTCGGCGCCGCGTTCGCCGACGACGGCGAGTACACCGACATGCCGACGCCGGCCGACGACGTCGCGCGCGGACCGGTGCAGATCGCGGCGCGCCTGCGGCTGGGCCTCGAGCCGCTCGCGGGGATCTCGCACGACGTCCGGGCGCTCGTCGCCGACGGCGACATCGTGGTCACCGAGCACATCGAGCACTGGGAATGGCCCACCGGCGAGCGCGCCTCCCTCCCGTTCGTGTCGATGCACGAGGTGCGCGGCGGCAAATTGGTGCGCTGGTGGGACTACTGGGACCTCGCGACCTTGATGAATTCGGCACCCGCGTGGTGGGTCGAGCACATCATGAACGAGTCGGCGCGCATCGGCCTGCGCGAGGCTTGAGCCGCGTGACGGGCGTCCCCGGATGATCCTCGTCGACCGGCCGCGCTGGCCCGCACACGGCGCGCGCTTCGCACATCTCGTGAGCGACGCGTCGCACGACGAGCTGCACGCGTTCGCGGCCGCACTCTCGCTGCCGCGCCGCCTGCGCTTCCACAACGACCACTACGACATCCCGGAACGCTGGTGGCAGGTTGCCGTCGACGCGGGCGCACACGTCGTGACGACCCACGAGCTCGTCCGTCGCATCCGCGCCGCGGGGTTGCGGGCCCGGCCTACTTCGGCTGGAACCGCACCGCGCCGTCGAGCCGGATGACCTCGCCGTTGAGGTAGCCGTTCTCGACGATGTGCTGCGCCAAGCCCGCGTACTCGTCGGGCCGGCCGAGGCGCTTCGGGAAGGGAACGTTCGCGGCGAAGACGTCGCGCATCGCCTCCGGCACCATCAGCATCGGAGGGGTCGCGATGGTCCCCGGCGCGATCGTGCACACCCGCACACCGACCGCGGACAGGTCACGCGCGGCGATGATGGTCATTCCGATGACGCCCGCCTTGGCCGAACCGTACGCGATCTGCCCGATCTGACCTTCGTATCCCGCGATCGACGCGGTGAGCACACAGACGCCGCGCTCGCCACCGTCATCCGCGTCGTGCTCGGCCATCGCGGAAGCGGCCAGCCGGAGCACGTTGAACGAGCCCACGAGGTTCAGCTCGACGACCCGGCGGAACGCGTCGAGGTCGTGGGGCGAACCGTCGCGTGCGAGTGTGCGAGCCGCGATCCCGCCTCCGGCGCAGTGCACGCAGATCGCGAACCGGCCCCGGCGCGCGGCGGCTTCGACGGCCGTAGTCACCTCGGCCTCGGAGGTGACGTCGCAGCGCACGAAGCGGTCGGCACCACCGAGCTCGGTGGCGACCGCGCGACCTCGATCCTCCGCGACGTCGGCGACGATCACCTCCGCGCCGGCCGCGTGCAAGCGCCGCGCAGTTGCCTCACCGAGGCCCGACGCGGCACCGGTCACGAGTGCGACGTTGCCGGCAATCTCCACAGCTCGTCCCCCTTGTTCGCGATGCGGTCGACGAGCGCCTGCTCACCCGCACAGACCAGGTACTCGACGTTGCGCAGGTGCGACACCTTTCCGACCTTCTCCCCGTCGGGATTGTGGATGCCGATCTGGGCGCCGACGTAACGGCGCGAGTCGAAGGCGAGCGTCGCCACCGCGCCGCCACGGGCCCGGCCGGCCGCCTCGAGCTCATCGATCGCGACCCACGACTCGTTGTTGTACGACGCGACCACGAGGTCGGCATCGACGTCGCGGATGATCTTCGCGAACGCGCCCGGCATCGCCCGACGGTCGTTGAACACGCTCCGCGTCGACGGGTCGCGCGCATCGACGCGCTTGCACGCCACGCCGTAGTGCTCGGGAGCATCCCACGCCACGAGCGTCTCCCAGACGTGATAGTTGGTGAAGTAGCGGTGCTGGTTGTAGGGCGGATCGAGGTACGCGAGGTCGAAAGGGCCGAGCGAGTGCACGGCCTCGACCGCGTCGGCGCGCACCGCGGCGCCCGGACCGGAGACGAGCTCCGGGACGCGCAGTGCGATCGGCCGGTATGAGCGATCGGCCCACTGTTTGACGTATGCCATCTGCACACCCGTCGTGGAGTCGACCCGATCGGCGGCCTCGACGAGGCTCGTCAACAACACCGGGTACATCCAGCTGGCGCGGTAGTCGCGCTCGATTGCATCTCGCATCGCGTCGATCCGGCGGCCGTTGTGAGGCTGCACGAAACGCGAGCGAACGCAGAACGTCTCGGTGAAGTAGCCGTCGACCGGGGATCGGGCCATGAGGTCGTGCAGTGCCTGCTCGATCGCCGCGATGTCGACCGTCGCCCCGTCGAGCGCCACGTAGCACTGCGCGAACATCTCGGCGTAGCCGGCGGAATCGACCGCGGTGACGTGCGCGCCCCGCCGTTTCAGCTCCTGGGCCACACGCGTCGTCCCCGTGAACAGGTCGAGCGCGCGGCGCGCACCCGCGACGGTCGCGATCGCGCCCAATACCGGCACCAGTCGCCGCTTCGAACCGAGGTACTTGATCACGTCGAGAGGCGAGCGTACGCGCCCGCGCGCTCGCGGCCGGGGACGGGCACGGGTGCGCGACGCCCCGTCAGTACACGATGATGCTGCGCGCGACCTCGCCCGCCTGCATCGCCCGGAAGGCATCGTTCAACTCCTCGAGCGCGATCCGGCGCGTGACCAGTGCCTGCAGATCGAGCCGGCCGAGCTGCTGGAGGCGCACGATCTCGGGAAAATCGCGCG
>DATCCI010000507.1:0-9326 GCA_036511415.1 Acidimicrobiia bacterium | reverse complement strand
CGAGCGCGCGCGCCCGCGCCGGCTTCACCAGGGAGTCGAACAGCAACCCCGCTCCCACGCGTGCGGCGCGGCGCGCCGCGGTTGTGCTCGCGGCGGCGCTCAGAACGGGAATCGGATGCTCGCGGCACCGGGCGAGCGCGGCGTCGGCCGCGAGCGGACCGGTGGACTCGCCGCGCAACGCGCGGGTTACCAGCTCGAGGGCGATCGCGAATCGAGCGGTCAGGCCGTCCGTCGACACGCCCATGATCTCGAAGTCGACATCGAGCGCGCCGGCCGCGACACCGAGCCCGACCCGACCCGGGAAGTGGGCCGCGAGCCACGCCGTCTCCTCCGCGACGAGGGCAGCCGGGCGCAGCGGCAACACCAGCGGGCACGGCGCGGCCCACCCCTGCGGCATCGCGTCGAGCAGGAAGCCCGCGAGCTGCAGCGGGTTCGGGAGGTAGCCGGCGAACCCGCCGTGATGCTCGCTCGTCATCACACCGTCGAAGCCGTGGCCGGCCGCGAGCGCAGCCTGCGCACACAACTCGTCGATCGTCTCGGTCGGCGCGAGCCCTTGGGTCGGGTAGCTGCGAAACGAGACCGAGCCCGCAGCGAACGGCGCGGGCAAGGTCAACTTCGCGTGTCTTTGATCCAGTCGGGCATGTCGATCGGCGGGTTCGGCAGCTGTCGCGCGCCGCGTTCGGCCAGGAAGCGCTCGTAGCCCGCGGGGTCGGCCGGGAAAGAGCGCGGATCGCCCATCATCACCTCGAAGAGCTCGACACCGTCGGGGCCGGCGACGAACGGGCCGAACGTGTCGCCCTGGTCGAGTGCAATGTGCGCGCCCTTGCCGCAGACGACGCTGCCGCACGTCATCTCCCCATCGAGCACGAAGACGACGTGATTGCTGTTGTGACCGTGCGGCTGCACGATCATGCCCGGATCCCACTTCGCGTACAGAGAGAGGTAAGCGGGCGAGAAGTCGAGCCATTTCTCGCGCACCGACATGGTGCGATCACCCTGGCCGATCCGCCGCACTTCCTGATATTCGAGATCGTCGAGATGGCTGAAGCGCGGGCTCGCCGCTCCGGAGTCGGTCATCGACGCTCTCCTGTTCGAGCTCCCGTTCGAAGTCTGCGGACCCCGAGCGTAACGACCGGGCGCGGTCCCGACCCCGAGAGGCATAGGGTGACCCGCGTGAGCGATTCCCCCGACCGCGATTCCCCTGACGTCGTATCAACCGAGCGCCTGGTCGCCGCGCCGGCCGAACGGATCTTCGACCTCCTGGCCGATCCGGAGCGCCATCACGACATCGACGGTTCCGGCAGCGTGCGGAACGCGAAGAGCAGCCCCAAGCGCTTGACGATGGGGGCGACGTTCGGCATGTCGATGCATCTGGGCATCAACTACTCGATGCTGAACGAGGTGATCGAGTTCGACGACGGCAAGCGCATCGCCTGGCAGACGCGACCCTCGGGCAGCCTTCAGGGCAGGCTCTTCGGTGGCCGGATCTGGAAGTACGAGCTCGAGCCCGCCGAGGGCGGCACGCTCGTGCGCGAGAGCTGGGACATCTCTCAGGAGAAGGGCCCGATCAAGGGCCTGCTCGGCATCGGGAAGTCGAAGGATCACACGCGCGCCGCGATGGAGAAGACGCTCGCGAACATCGCGCGGCTCACGGAGCAGTAGGAATCGTCCACCTGGCGCGCCTCGGGGTGCGGTCGTGACGGACGCGGGCGACCTGATTGCCGGCGGCTACGACGCGTTCTACGCGGCGTGGGGTCGCAGCCCGACATTGCGACGCATCTGGCGCGACCACGTGACCGGACCCGACTACCCCGAGGCATTCGCGCACATCAGCTTCTTGTCGTTGACACAGCTGCGCGCACTCGCGCGAGCACTGCAGCTGGGCCCCGATCAGCTCCTCGTCGACTTGGCGTGCGGCGCGGGAGGTCCGGGCCTGTGGGTCGCGAGGGAGTCGGGCGCGCGCCTCGCGGGTCGTGACCTGTCGACGGTCGCGGTCCTGCGAGCGGCCGAACGGGCCGACGCGCTGGGTTTGAGCGATCGCGCCGAGTTCGCGCCGGGCACGTTCGAACACTCGGGTCTTCCTTCGGGCGCGGCCGATGCGGTGATGACCGTCGATGCCTTGCAGTACGCGCCCGACAAGGCCAAAGCGCTCGTCGAGGTCGCGCGGATTCTCCGGCCCGGCGGCCGCTTCGCGCTGGTGGCCTTCGAGCTCGACGCGGAGCACGTCGCCGGGCTCCCGATCTGGGGCGATCCGGTGAGCGACTACCGACCGCTGCTCGAACGCGCCGGCTTCGAGATCACGAGCTACGAGGAGATCGCGAACTGGCGCGACCAGGTCGCCGCCGGTTTCGCCGCCGTCGTCGCCGAGCGGGGGTCGCTCGAGCTGGAGCTGGGCACGGCCGCGGCGGCGGCAACGGTCGCGGAGGCTTCGGTGACGCTGGAGGTGCAGCCGTACGGCGGTCATGTGTTCGCCGTTGCCGAACGACGCTGATCCGGCTTTCCCGCCGCGGGCCGTCGGAACATCGGGTCGGCGAGCGATGATCAGAGCGTGAACGAGAGCGCAGCCGCCGACCAGGGTCCGCGGCTGCTCGCGTTGTACGACCGCGCGCTCCCGCAGGTCTACGGATATCTCGCGGCGCGGGTCGGCGACGCGGCCTTGGCCGAGGACCTCACCGGCGAGACGTTTCTCGCCGCGGTGCGCGCCGTGCGCGACGGAAAGGTGCCCGATCTCACGATCGCCTGGCTCGTGACGGTCGCCCGCAACAAGCTCGTCGACCACTGGCGCCGCGTCGCGCGCGAGGAGCGCAGCCTTCGGCTCGCGAGCGACCCCGAGACCGGCGTTGTCGCCGACGGCATGGACGCGCGCTTCGACCGCCTCCATGCCCGCAAGGTGCTCGCCGAGCTCGGCGCACACCATCGGGCCGCGCTCACGTTGCGGTACCTCGACGGCCTCTCGGTCGCCGAAGTCGCCGACCACCTCGGCCGCACGCTGCACGCGACCGAAGCACTGCTCGTGCGCGCTCGTCACGCGTTCCGCGCGCGTTACGACGAAGGGAGGAGCGATGACTGACCCGTTCGACGCGTTGCGCGAGCCGGTCGTGCCGCTCGCACCTCGACCCGCATTCGCCCGCGAGCTGCGGCGCCGTATCGTCGCCGAGCTCGGACCCGATCCGGAGGACCACGCCATGCCCGCGCTCGCCATCCGTGAGTACACCCCGGCCCGCTTGCATTCCCTCACGCCCTACCTCGCCACCGGCGACCCCGCACGCGCCATCGAGTGGTACTCGGAGGTGTTCGACGCGGTGCTCGTCGGTGATCCGATCGTCATGCCCGACGGCCGGATCGGCCACGCCGAGATGCGCGTCGGCGACACCGTGTTCATGCTCGCGGGCGAGTTCCCCGAGGAACAACACCTGAGCCCGGAGACGCTCGGGGGCAGCACCGTCGGCCTGATGCTCCATGTCCCCGACTCGGAGGCCACCTACGCGCGCGCCGTCGAGATGGGCGCGACCGCGTTGCGGCCGGTCGCGGTGTCGTACGGCGCGCGTGGCGGCACGATCCGGGATCCGTTCGGGCACCGGTGGTTCGTCCAGACCGCGATCGAGGCCGACGACGTGCCCGTCGAGGACGTCTTCGGTCGGCGATACGGCGACGTCGGCTACCTCACGCTGCTGGTCGCCGACGGCGAGCGCGCGGCGCGCTTCTTCGGCAGCCTGTTCGACTGGCAGCTCGAACCCGGATATCAACCCGGCGCGTTCCACATCGCGTCGATCACACCTCCCGCCGGCATCGACAGCCGTCCGGGGAGCCCCGAGGTGCGGCTCTACTTCCGCGTCGACGACATCGAGGCCGCCGCGGCGCGAGTGCGCGACCTCGGCGGCGAGGTGCTGTCGGTCGGCGACTACGAGTCCGGCGGCAACGCCGAGTGTGTCGACGACCAGGGCCTCCGCTTCGATCTCTTCCGGCCCAAGCCCGGCTACTGACCGTCAGGACGGGTGTTTCCTTCGCTCGGCCATCCGCCGGCGGAACTGGTCGCGCCGGCGATGCAGACGCACGAAGAACACCATCCGGGTGACCGCGAGCGCGCCGACGAGCACGCCGATGAGGACATTCCCGCGCGCGATGAGTGCGACGGCCAGCGCGGCGCTGAGCGCGACGAGGACCCAGCGGATAGCCCACATCGATGTCATCGAACCCTCCTTGGTCATCTGTGCAGTTTCGCCGACGAGTATGAGCGCCCGAGCCGGATGCGGTAAAGAGTTCGTGAACTCGGGCTTCGAGACGAACGGTGGGACCGATGGCAATCACGGGCATGGCGAACCTCGCAGTGAAGGTGGCCGACCTCGACGCCGCGTGCGCGTTCTACCTGGCCGCCGGCGCGCAGGTACGCGACCGCATGGTGTGGAACAACGGCGAACGGGCGGACGTGTTCCTCGGACCGGTGATGATCACGCTGTTCACCCACGCGATCTACGAGGACCGCGTCGCCGTGCCCGCCGAAGGCTTCCTGCATCCGGCGCTCTTCACCGACGACCTCGACGCGGAGCTGGAGGGCCACACCGTCGTATGGGGCCCGACGGTCGTCGAAGGCACGTTCGGGAAGCGCCGAATCGCGTTCGTCGACGCGCCGGGTGG
Source organism: Acidimicrobiia bacterium (assembly GCA_036511415.1). Taxonomy (GTDB): domain Bacteria; phylum Actinomycetota; class Acidimicrobiia; order IMCC26256; family PALSA-610; genus PALSA-610. The sequence continues at coordinate 4,691 of DATCCI010000507.1, read as the reverse complement.
CATCCGGCTCGAGTTCATGGAGCAGCTCGAGCCTCCGCCTCACGCCGTCGGCTGAACGGGGCTTGTCCACTTTGGCATGAAATGCCCTGTACACTCGTCCGCCGGCTCGAGAACTCTCGCCGGTTCCTCTCAAGCCGGACCCAATGCTGACGTTCAAAGAGTCTCGAGAGCCGACAGTCGGCGGGACAGGACGATGATGCTTTCTCACACCTCCAAGATCAGGGCGCGCTGGGCCGCCGGCCTCCTCTGCGTGCTCGCGCTCGGCGCGTGCAGCTCGAGCTCCAAGAAGGGGGGCGGCACGACCCCGACGACAAACGCGAAGCAAGCCGCGACGCTGCTCAACAAGGCGCTCCAGGAGCAGGTCTCCGGGAACGTCGCCCAGGCGCAGAAGGACTTCACCCAGGTCATCCGGCTCGACCCGAGAAACAAGTTCGGGCACTACAACCTCGGGCTGATCGCGCAGAACGCCGGAAACAAGACCACGGCCGAGAGCGAGTATCGCCAGGCCATCACGATCGACGCGAGCTATACCCCGGCGCTGTACAACCTCGGCATCCTGCGCGCCCAGGCGGGCGCGACGCAAGAAGCGATCGCCCTGTACCGACGCGCGGTCGGAGGCGACACGAAGTTCGCGGATGCGCACTTCAACCTCGGTCTCCTGCTCCGGGCGACGGGGAAGACGGCCGAGGGCAACTCCGAGGTGCAGACCGCGGTGAAGCTCGACCCGTCGCTCGCGGCGAAGGCCCGGGCGCAGGGAGTCCCGCTCCCGGGCAAGTAGCCGCTGAGCCCGAACGATTTCGGTAAATCAGGCCCGACGGAGCACGAAGATGTGATGGAGCGCGAGCAGGGGTCGCCACGACGCGTGCGCGTCCTCGTAGTCCCAGAGGCGTGCGAGCCAAGGGTCGGGCAACAGCTTCCGCCGCCAGATTCCTCCGGTGAGCAGATAGCTCGGCCCGCCGAACGCGCCGAGCCGTACCACCTCGAGATCCGGGAACTCGCGCGCGAACACCTCCCGGTCGCGCTCGAGGACCAGGTAACTCATCGCCTGGTTCGACGACATCGCACCCTCGCTCGTGAACTCCCACGCGGCGGCGCGTTCGTCGAACGGCTCGGGGTGCATGTGCTTGTACATGAGCTTCGCCATCGGGCTCCAGTAGGGCTCGACGGCAACCAGCACGCCGCCGGGCCTCAGAACCCGCTCGAGCTCGGAGAAGAACTGCCGGATCTTCGGGATGTGGTGGATCACGTGCATGGCGAAGATGACGTCGACGCTCGCATCGGCGAAGGGCGCGTCCTGCGCGGCGAACACGAGATCGAGACCGGGAATCGGGCGGATGTCGGACGTGACGACGGTCGGCACGATCTCGGAGAGGAAGCCGCCGGCCGAACCGAGCTCGACACTTACGCCGGCCTCGGGGGCATACGCGTGCGCGGCGTCGAGCATCTTCGCGTAGACGCGCTCGTACACACGCCGAAGCGAAGGCTTCGTGCGCAAGAGGACACGCTGAACCTCGGCCGACTCCGCGGAATCGAGATCGAGGCCCCGGGCGAGCGGCTCTGTCCACCCTCCGGCCCGCATGGTCGACAATCATGGTCGACATGCATTCGACGAGCAACCCATGAACCATCTCGCGGTCCAGTCGCTCGTGGTGGCATTCGGCGGCCTCGCCCTGTTTCTCGTGGTGTTCGCGCTGTCGCGGCGCGGGTTGTTGTCGTTGCGCTACGCGCTCGGCTGGATGACCGTGTCGGTGCTCTTGCTCATCGCGACGCTCGGGCTCGCGATCGCCGGAGGCGTGAGCGACTCGCTGCCGTTGACACCGACGGGTCTGATCGCCGCCTTCGGTCTCGGCTTCCTCACGCTGGTCGCGCTGCAGCTCTCGATCTCGCTCTCCGGACATCAAGAAGCGATCCGCGAGCTGAGCGAGACGAACGCGCTGTTGGAGGAGCGTCTCGCGCGTGTCGAAAAGCGTGAGCGAGCACGGGGCACCGACTGAAGTGCCGAAGTTGTCGAGCACTACGATGTTGGGTCGATGACCGCGCAGATCGAAGACCGGTCAGCCGTTCCGAGCGCGGGCGATACGCGCGCCAACCCGACCTCGACGCGACCCAGCTGGGCCGTCTTCGCGCCGTTGCTGCTGGTCGCGATCGCGATCGCGTTCAACCTCTTCGTGCTGCGAGCCGAGGTGCGCGGCGTCGCCGCGCCGAACGACACCGGCGTGCACATCTCGATGGTGCGCTGGGCGGAGCAGCGTCTGAGTCACGGCCAGCTCGTGTTCGACGGCTGGTACCCGCGCCTCTCGTTCGGTGTCGCGCAGTTCCACCACTACCAGAGCCTGGCGCCGATCGTCGGCGGCGCGATCGCGCTCGTCTTCGGGGCGGCCCGCACGGTTGCGTGGTCGAACTACCTGCTCTTGTCGTTGTGGCCGCTGTGCATCTACTGGGCGGTCCGCCTGTTCGGCTTCCATCGCTGGATCGCGGGCATCACCGCGCTCGTATCGCCCCTCGTCTCGTCGGTCACGCTCTACGGCTTCGAGCACGGCAGCTTTCAGTGGCGCGGCAACGGCATCTGGACGGCGCTCTGGGGCATGTGGCTCCTGCCGCTCGCACTCGCGTTCTCGTACCGCGCCGTCTCGCGCGGCAAGGGATACGCGCTGGCCGCGCTGTTCGTCGGGCTCACGATCACCGCGCACTTCCTCACCGGTTATCTCGCCCTGGTCGCGATTCCCGTCTGGGTGATCATCAAGCCCAGCGAATGGCTCCGGCGCGCCGGGCGCGCCGCGGTCATCGGCATCGGCAGCGGGCTCGTCGCCGCCTGGGTGATCGTCCCGCTGCTCGCCGACAGCAAGTGGTCCGCCCGCACCGAGTTCAACAACGGCACGTTCTGGTCGAACTCGTTCGGCGCCAAGAAGGTTCTCGGTTGGCTGGTCAGCGGTGAGCTGTTCGATCACACGCGCTGGCCCGTGTTCACCGTGCTCGCCGCGATCGGCACGTTGGTGTGCATCTGGCGGTTCCGCCGCGACGAGAGAGCACGCGCGGTGCTCGCGTTCACCGCAGTCGGCCTGGTGCTCTACTGCGGCCGGGGCGCGTTCGGGTTCATCATCAACCGGCTACCGGGCGGCAAGGACCTGCTGCTCCACCGGTTCATCATCGGTGTGCATCTCGGCGGCATCGTGCTCGCCGGGGTCGGCGCGTCGTTCCTCGCGCAGGAGTCGTACATACGCGCTCGACGTTGGACGCGTGCTCGCCCGTCCGCGATCGTCGCCGGGTTGCTCGTTCTCGGGCTCATCGTGCTGTTGCCCGCGTGGCGGGAGCGCGCGCACTACGACAACCTCGACGCGCAGGGAATCGACACCCAACAAAGCTACGACCGCACCGACGGTCGCAACTTTACGACACTCGCCGATCAGGCCGCCGCCCTCGGCGGAGGCCGGATCTACTCGGGATCGCCGGGGAACACCGGTCAGCAGATCGCGATCGGATCGGTCCCGACCTACATCTACCTCCTCGACGACGACGTCGACGCGGTCGGCTTCGGTCTGCGGACGCTCTCGTTGAGCTCCGACGTCGAGGTCCGGTTCAACGACCGGAATGCCGCGCAATACAACCTGTTCAACGTGCGGTATGTGATCCTCCCCGCCGACAGGACGCCCAATGTCCCCGCCACGCAGATACAGGCCGCCGGCCGCTGGCGTCTGTGGCAGGTCGCGACCTCCGGATATCTGCAGGTGGTCGACACGACGCCCGCGCTCGTCGCCGATCGAACGAACATCGGCCAACACACCGCGTTGTTCCTCGAATCGCCGCAGCTCGGGCAGGGATTGGTCCCGGTCGTCGCGTTCGGGGGGAGTCACGCGGCAACGCCGACCGATCCGCTCGGCACCGTCGAAGCCCGGCCGGCCGGTACGGTCGACGTGCAGTACGACCTCCCCGACGACGGCGAATTCGGAGGCGTGGTCACCGCGAGCCGGCCGGCCGTCGTGATGCTCAAAGCCACGTACGATCCGCGCTGGAAGGTGACGGTCGACGGGAAGACCGCGAAGACCCAGATGCTCGCGCCGAGCTTCGTCGGGGTCGGGGTCTCGGCGGGCCGGCACACGATCGCGTTTCGCTACGTCCCCTACCCGTACTACTGGGAGCTCTTGACGCTCGGGGCGCTCGCGCTGATCGCCCTCGCGCTCGGGCCTCGCTTCGGTCCGGGCGCGGGACGTCGGCTGAAGCAGCGACGCGCACCGTGAGCGATCGGAGTGCGGGCGTCTCCGCCGGTTCGCACGGTGACGTCCTCATCGTCATCCCGGCGTTCAACGAGGAGGCCACGGTCGGGGGCGTCGTCGAGGAGGTGCGCGCCGCGGGATACGCCGCGCTCGTCGTCGACGACGGTTCCGTCGACCACACCGCCGACCTGGCCGAACAGGCCGGTGCCACCGTGTTGCGACTGCCGGTGAACCTCGGGGTAGGCGGCGCGCTGCGCTGCGGCTTCCGATACGCGGTCACACACGACTACCGAGTCGTTGTGCAATGCGACGCCGACGGCCAGCACGACGCCGCGCAGATCGCGACCCTGCTCGACGCGATGGCCGAGCACGGCGCCCAGCTCGTGGTCGGCTCGCGCTTCGCGACGAGCAGCGACGTCTACGACGTGGGGAGGACGCGCCGGTTCGTGATGCGGCGCCTCGCAGCGATGGCGTCGCGGC
>DATCCI010000506.1:0-2480 GCA_036511415.1 Acidimicrobiia bacterium | reverse complement strand
CGCGGCGGTGAGCCGGCCGCCGTCGACGAGGGTGGGCAGCGAGCGGATCTTGTCGAGGTCGGGCTCCCGCGGACCTTCGTCGTGGTCGGCGTCGCCCAGCGGCACGATCTCCCTCGCGAACCGGCCCTCCGTCCGGGCCCGCAGGGCGCGCGCGTGCGATTCGACCGCGTACGCCTCCATGTCGGCGCGCGTGATGTCCCACTTCTCGGCGATCATCTCCGCGCTGCGGAACTGCGACACCTCCTGCGTGCCGTAGCGCGCTTGCCAGCCCGGCGATCCGCTGAAGGGGTTCTCGAACCCGTACTGCTCACCTGCGAGCATCGCCGCGCTGATCGGGATGGCGCTCATGTTCTGCACGCCCCCGGCGACGACGAGATCGGCCGTTCCCGACATCACGGCCTGCGCGGCGAAGTGGACCGCCTGCTGTGACGATCCGCACTGGCGGTCGACCGTCGTGCCCGGTACCTCGTCGGGCATGCCGGCGACGAGCCAGCACGTCCGCGCGATGTCGCCGGCCTGCGGGCCGATGGTGTCGACGCACCCGAACACGACGTCGTCGACCGCGGCCGGGTCGACGTCGACCCGATCGAACAGGGCGCGGATGGAATGGGCGCCGAGATCGGCGGGGTGGACGTGTGCGAGCCCACCGTTGCGCCTGCCGACCGGTGTGCGCACCGCGTCGACGATGTAGGCCTCGCTCATATGGCGCCCATGCTAAAGGATCGCCGCGGCGACCCGGCTCCGATGCAGCCGTCCGTCACCCATCGAGCGCGCCAGCGCCCACGCCCGTTTCATGTAGAGATGCAGGTCGTACTCGGTCGTGTATCCGATCGCGCCGTGACACTGCAGCGCGGCCCGGGCGGTCACGAGCGCGGCCTCGTCGGCTTTGCACTTCGCCATGCTCGCGTGCACGGAGTCGACGGTCGCGGCGGCGCGGTAGACGAGTGGTCGGGCGAACTCGAGCGCGATGCGCGCGTTCGCGAGGTGGTGCTTGACCGCTTGGAACGAGCCGATGGGAACTCCGAACTGCCGGCGTTCCCCGGCATACTCGGCCGTCATGTCCAGCATGCGTTGTGCGAGACCGCATTGTTGCGCCGCGGTGCCGACGACGGCGCGGTCGAACGCGGCGCCGACGGCGTCGTCGTCGACGGGCGACGACGGGCCCCGGACCTCGAACAGCCGGCGAGCGCCGTCGACCGACGGACGGGGGAGCAGATCGACGGAGTCGCGCTCGAACCGGCCGGCCGCGGTGATGATGACGTCGGCCGAGTCGGCCCACGGCACCAGCGTGGGCCCGATCGCGAACGTGAGGTCGGCCCGGTCGAGCAGCGGTACGCCGAATGCCGCGGTCTCGACGATGGGCTCCGGCAGCGCGTGGCGACCCGTCTCCTCGAGGATCAGGACGAGGTCGACCAGGGCGAGCCCGAGCCCGCCGCGGGCCTCTGGTGCGAGCATCCCGACTACGCCCATCTCGGCCAACTTCTCCCAGAGGCCGGCGATCCGTCCGGTTGCGTTCGTCCACGCGGCTCTGACGTGCGCGGGCGTGCACTCCCGTTCCAAGAGATCGCGTACCGCGTCGCGATACGCGATCTGATCGGGGGTGAACGCGAAGCGCATCGTCAGCGCCTCGGCATCCCGAGCACGCGCTCGGCGATCACGTTGCGCTGGATCTCGTTGGTCCCGGCGTAGATCGGACCCGCGAGCGCGAACTCGTAGCCCTTCATCCATGCGCCGGCGTCGCCGTCGAGCAGCTGTGTGTGCGGGCCGAGTAGATCCAGCGCGAGCTCGTGGAGGCGCACGTCGAGCTCCGACCAGAAGACCTTCACCATCGACGACTCCGCGCCGGCGCGTACACCTTCGACCGTCCGCGTGACGGTCCAGAACGTCTGCCAGCGGTAGGCCTGCGCGTCGATGTACGCGGCGACCAACCGATCGCGCAGCTCCGGATCGCGGCCGCGGGCGCGGAAGAGCTCGATGAGCCGCTCCGCGGTCGCGAGAAAACGGCCCGGGGAGCGCAGCGTGAGTCCCCGCTCGGAGCCGGTCGTGGCCATCGCGACCGCCCAACCCGCGTTCGGCTCGCCGAGCACCCCGTCATCGGCGACGAAGACGTCGTCGAGGAAGACTTCGGCGAAGCCCTCGTCGCCGTCGAGGCGCTCGACACCGCGCACCGTCACTCCGCGCGATGCCAAGTCGACGAGGAAGTAGGTGAGTCCGTGATGGCGCTCGGCGTCGGGGTCGGTGCGGAACAGGCCGAAGAGGTGTGTGCAGAACGCGCCGCGCGTCGTCCAGGTCTTCTGGCCGGACAGGCGCCAGCCGCCGCCCGCGTCGTCGCGGACTGCTTTGCTCTGGATGCCGGCGAGGTCGCTGCCCGCGTTCGGCTCCGACCAGCCCTGGCACCATGTCTGCTCGCCCGACGCCATCTTGGTCAGGATGCGCGCTTGCTGTTCGGCCGTGCCGAACTCGAAGATGGTCGGCGCGAG
>DATCCI010000505.1:0-2365 GCA_036511415.1 Acidimicrobiia bacterium | reverse complement strand
CGACATCGAAGGCAGTACTCGGCTGTGGGACCGGTTCCCCGACGCGATGCTGGCAGCGCTTGACCAGCACGACGCTCTATTGAGCGAGGTCATCGATCGTGCCGGCGGCAGGGTCGTGATGCATTCCGGGGACGGAGTGATCGCTGTATTCGGCGGCGCCGCGGCGGCGATCGGTGCCGCGATCGCCGCTCAGCGGGCGTTCGCCGACGCCGACTTCCGCGGTGTGTCCAGCTTGAAGGTGCGAATGGGCGTGCACTCGGGTGAGGTCGTCGAACGCGATGGTGAGTTCCTTGGTTGGGCGCTCAACGTCGCGTCGCGTCTGCACTCGTTGGCCCATGGCGGTCAGATCGTGGTATCCGGCGCCTCGCAACCTGAGGCTGAGCGCGGGCTGGCCGAGCGAGTCGGCTTCGTCGATCTCGGGATGCACCGCCTGCGCGACGTCGCAGAACCGATCCGCGTGTTCACGGTGGTAGCGGAGGGCCTCGCCACCTTCGACGACCTTCGTGGGACGGCTCGGCCCGTGCCGTCACTGCCACGGCCGCTCACGACGTTCGTGGGTCGCGCGATCGAGGTCGAACGTACCGGAGCACAGCTCTTGGCTCACCAGCTGGTCACGCTGGTGGGCTTGGCCGGCGTCGGCAAGACGCGCCTGGCGTTGGAAGTGGCGAGCGATGAAGCGGGCAGGTTCGCCGATGGTGTGGTGGTATGCGAGTTCTCCGGCGTTCTCCCGTCGCAAGTCGGGGCGGCCCTGGGCAAGGCGCTCGGGGTCGAGCGGCGATCCCTGCACAGCGCCGAGGAGAGCGTCGTCGAGTGGCTGCACGACAAGGAGCTGCTGGTCGTCCTCGACAACTGCGAAGACGCCGTGCAGTCGGTGGGAGAACTCGCGCTGGCGGTGTCGCGATTCGCCCCGGCGTGTCGCATGCTGGCCACGAGCCGCGAACCGCTCGGCGTGTCGGGTGAGCACGTGACAGTGGTGCAACCGCTCGGCACTGAGGCCGACACCGATGACAGCGTGGCGCTGTTCCTCGATCGCGCCCGCGCGGCCGGCGCTGAACTCGTCGATGATCTCACCACGCGGGCGCTGGCACGCGAAGTGTGCGACGCGGTCGCGGGCGTGCCGTTGGCGATCGAGCTCGCCGCGTCGAACGCCGCGTCGCTCTCGTTACCGGACATCGCCGATGCGGTCCGAGCGGGCGAACTACCGACATCGCGCCGGGGCGACGGCCCGCACCCCTCAGTCGATGACGCCCTCGATCTGACCTTCAATCGGCTCGATCCCGCGCTCCGCGACGCCTTCCTGCGCTGCTCGGTCCTGACCGGATCGTTCGATCGAAACGCGTTCGCAGCTGTCGTGTTGTCTCATCTTGACGACTCGTCGGCGCTCGAGCTCCTGCGCGGGCTCGTCGATCGCTCGCTCGTGGTTGCGGAGACTCGAATGGAGCGCACACGCTTCCGGTTGCTGGAGCCGATCCGGGCCTACGCCGAGGTTCGCCTCGGCCGCTCCGACTGGAACGCCGCGCACGCCGCGTTCATCGATCACTACGTCGGCGTGGCCGAGGCGGCTGCCGACACACTCCGCGGCCCGGACGAGGCACGCTGCGTCTCGCAGATCGAGCTCGACTTCGACAACCTTCGAGCCGCGCAGGCACGAGCGATCAGCGCCGGTAACGCCGATGCCGCGCTGCGGATCGTCACTGCGCTCTGGGACTACGCGTTCATGCGGATGCGATCGGAGATCTTCGATTGGGGCGAGGCGGCAGCAAGCGCGGCACCACCAGACCACCCGAGCCTCTCAATCGCCCTCGGGATCGTCGCGCTCGGGGGGTGGATTCGAGAGAGCCCGGCGAAAGCGGCGCACTTCGCTGCTGAGTCGTTGCGCCTCGAACAAGAGCAGTGCGTTCCGCGATCGCTTCCCGTGCGCCTCGCGCTGTTGAACTCGGCGGAGTACGGCAGTGACACGACCGACATGCGCGACGTCATGTCGGAAGTGATCACGCTGTCGAACGAGTCGGCGAACCCATACTGGCAAACCAACGTGGACGTGGTGCGATCGTTGGGACACAGCTTCGCCGGGCGAAGCGGCCCGGCCGTCGCCCTGGCGAACAGAGCGTTCGCCAAGGCTCGCGAATCGGAGAACCCTTCCACTATTGCGTGGGCGCTGTTCGGCCGCGCGGTCGCCACCGAACTGTTCGACGTCGAACACGCCGAAGCGCTCCTCGATGACTGCCTCGTCCGTGCCCGTTCGGTCGACAACCGTTGGATCGAGGCAATGTGCTTGACCCGATTGGCGTCGCTGCGTCGTCGGAGCGGAGCGGTACTCGACGCGATGACGATGGTGCTTGAACTGCTTGACACCTGGGAGCGC
>DATCCI010000504.1:0-3338 GCA_036511415.1 Acidimicrobiia bacterium | reverse complement strand
CGGTGACCCACGGTCCGGGTCCGACGATGTCGGTGAAGGACAGGCGACTGCCGATGTCGGAGAGATGGCTGGCCACCTGACCGCAATACAGGGCCGCGGCCACCAGCGCGAGCAAGCCGAACAGGATCCGCAGTGCCCGTAAAGGCGGGAAGAAACATACGAATATGCCGAGCAATCCGATCGCCACGACGACGTAGCCCAAGCGCGGTTGGGACGAAGTCGTCGTCGGGTCGAAGAGGAAACGCACAGGGATCCTGAACGAGTTGACGGCGATCCGTTGCGTCCAATCGACGAGCGCGCCGACCACCACGCCGATTCCGGCGAGCGCCCCGACGAGAACGTCGATGTTCAACGTCTTGGCATTGGTCGAACGGAAGCCCGCCGTAAGCGCCGACTCGTACCTCCTCGTGGTCGATCCCGAGACCGGAGGTACCAACTGTCGACCGTCCACCCAGCCGAGGGCGGCGCCGTTGACGGTCACCTGCACCCAGTCGCCGTGCGCCGCCGACACGTAAAGGACCTCACGACCCGGGATATACGGACCGCGTGTGCTCCCGTCGCGGTGAAAAGCCGGGTACGGCTCCGAGTATGTCTGTATGCCGGCGTCCGGGGAGAGGTGCACGTGAGCATTCGGGTTGGTCACATCGTCACCGGACGTCGGCCCGCTCCGAGCGCTGCGGCGTGAAAGTCCTGCACGGCGCGGGACGGGGACGCGGGCGGAGCAGCTCGGGCAGACCAGCTCGCCATCTGCAACCTCGGCGCCGCAGGACGGACAAGTCGAGCTCACAGTCCTCGACTGTAACGGTGCCGTCGGTTCTGTGCATCAGGTCCGTGCGCGAGCAGCCTCGGGCAGGCATGATCACGCTACGAGTTGTCAAGTAACCCACATGGGTCGGCACCGTTCGAGCGGCCGGCGTCGCGTGTGCGCGCTCCTGGCCGCGCTCGTCTTCGTCGGCGCATGCGGTTCGGCCGCCGATAAGGGGTTGCCCGACATCGACGCGCTGCACTGCGCGTCGACGAAGTCCCCTCCCCCGCAACCGTCGAGCCTGGCCGCGCTCGCGCAGATCAGCTCGCACGAGCGAGCCCCACTGCAAGGCGTGATCGCGCTGTCGGGTCATGGCGCCGCGGGCACCCAGCCGGCGATCGACGTGCAAGGCGCCACGAAGACGGCCCTGGCGCGTGAGTTGCGCGCAGCTGCCGAGGTGGCCTGTCAGTTGCGCACGACGGACGACGCCGAGCGGGCCGGTTACGTCATGTCCGCCAACTTCACCGAGGGCGTCGGGACCCATTTTACGAACTGGCGGCTCATCGACGCGCCGTTCGATCCGGCCCGACCGGCGATGCTGCTCTACGGTCCCCGGCTCGGTACGACAGAGCTCGTCGGCTTCTCGTACTGGGTGCGCACCGACGATCCCAGCGGACCGGCCGGCTTCGCCGGCGCGGCTGATCACTGGCACCGGCACTACGGCATGTGCTTCGACCGATCCGGGCTCTTGCTGCAAGAAGATGTGCGAAGTCCGCGCCTGTGCAGCGGTCTATATCTGAACGGCGCCGACATGTGGATGCTGCATGCCTGGGTCGTACCCGGCGCCGCAAACGTGTGGGGCGTGTTCGCGCCCCTCAACCCACAACAGTGTCGACGATCAGCTCCCGACATCGACCGGTGTCCCAGCGTCAGCGGACCATGAGTGGTGTAGGCGTTTACGGCCTCCCGCACGACAGGTGCACTCGCCGGAACGTTGCCGATCTGGCAAGATGCGCGCGGCGGCGCAGACGACGCGCGGCCGCTGCGGAGAGGAAGACATGTACAAGCACATCGTTGTCGGAACCGACGGGTCGACGGGCGCGGGAGTCGCGGTCGACACTGCGGTCGAGCTCGCGGCGCTGACGGGTGCGACGCTGCACATCGTTCACGGGCACAAGTTGTCGAGTGCGTATCACCTTGCCGCAGCAGTCGAAGTCGGCGTCGTCCCGGACATCGTGGAATCGAACGAGGCAATCGTCGCCGAGAGCGGACGAATATGCGGTGATGCCGTGACCAAAGCCGCCGCGGGCGGCGTGCATGCCGAGGCTCATTGCGTGGCCGGCGACGCGGCCGACGCCGTGATTCGGGTTGCAACCGATGCAAACGCCGATCTGATCGTCGTGGGCAACCGCGGGATGGCGGGAGCCCGTCGCTTCGTCCTCGGCAGCGTTCCGAACAAGGTGTCGCATCACTGCCCGTCGAGCCTGCTCATCGTCGACACCTCGCATGCCGGCGACGGGAGCGACGCGAGCTGACGCGTGCGATACTGACCTCGTGCCCGACAAGCAGCAGGCGGTCAACGCGCAGAAGCTCGCCACTGCCCTCAACCAAGGCGTGTTGCAAGACGCGGTCGCGGTAGGCCTCGAGGAACAAGGTCCCTTCACGGTCGACGGGCTCACGGTCCTCGACGCGTTGATCTCCGTCGGCCTCAGGCTCGTCGGTGCCACCGAGCGCGATGACGAGCCATCGAAGGATTAGAGGTCGGCGGACCCGACGAGCACGGGTTTCCCCTACGATGCCTCCATGGGGAAACAGAAGAAGCCCGGCGATGCCAGTACACCTTCGGGGAGTCCTGGTGGACCCCCGGGAAAAAAGCAGAGGCGCAAGGCTCGTAAGTCCAACAAGAACCACAAATAGACGCCTCGCGTCACGCTCGGTGACGCGGACGAGCCCGAGGTGCCTTGGGTGTTCGGTCGACGCAGACGCCAGGAAACGGATGCGCTGCTCCGGGCGGTGCAGGAGCGCCTCGACGCCAGCGCGGCAGAAGGAACGGCTCTCGCCAAGAACATCGCCGGTTTGAAGGCGACGATCGACGTCGAGATCGCGCGTTCGCGCCGGGCAGAGGCGACAGCCGACACTACGGCCAGAGACCTGCAGCTCGGTCGCACGGCGCAGTCGGCGGAGATGACGGCTGCGCTGGAACACGTCGCGTCGCTCTTCGCGCGGCTGGCAGAGCGAATCGAGGCCGACCGTCTCGACCGTCACGCGCTGAGCGAGGTGGTCGGACATCTCGCCCGCAAGCTCGAAGCGGTCGACACGAGCCGGCCGAACGTCATCGGCGACAGTGTGCTCGCCGCGCCCCCGGTGGAGACCCACCAACTCGGCGTCGATCACGCCGCCGACGACGAGCCGGAGATGTCGTTCGACGTCGGAGCGAAAGTGTGCTGCCGGTTCGGCGACCAGTGGATCGACGGGGTCGAGATCGTCGCGATCTCCGGCGATTCGGCGAAGCCGATGTACCGGCTGCGACGCGGCCTCGACGGCTACGAGCTGCCGACGCTGTTCTGCGCTCGCGACCTACGCCTTGCCCAGC
>DATCCI010000503.1:0-3034 GCA_036511415.1 Acidimicrobiia bacterium | reverse complement strand
TCGTCGTCGAAACCGTCGAGCGCACACCGGCCGGCAAGCCGAATTACCGGTGGGCCAAAGAGCAGGCGGTCGCCGCCTCGTAGAGCTCGCGGCGCCGCGTTCGCGCCGGTCGCGTCGTTCGCGCGGTCGAACGAGCGTTTTCGCCACGCCGTTGCGCCGATCGGGGCGATAGCCACATAATCCCTGCGAGTTCGCGCCAAGACGCGACCCGAGAGAGGACCATCGATGACAGACTCAGGGGCAACGACCGAGCTGCGTTTCGAGCCGCCGGGTCCGGGGTCGTGGGGACGCGACGCCGTGCACTTCCCTCGACCGGTGACGCGCTATTGGGCCGAGACCCATCCGGCGGCCCTCAAACGGGGCACGAGCGATTTCGCGCGCTACTACGGGATGCTCATCGACGGCCTCCAGATGGAGTACGTGAACGGCATCGCGTACAGCAGCATCGGGCCCGCTCCGGAGGACGAGATCCCGCAACGCTTCCGGCGCGCCGAGGAGGTCTTCGCCGGCAAGCTCTGGCGGGACCAGCTGCGCGAGTGGGACGAGACCGTCAAGCCGTCGTCGATCGCGACGCATCGGGAGATCCAGGCGGTCGATCCCGACGCGCTCTCGGACGAGGAGCTGAGCAGCTACATCAAGCGTTGCCGTGATCATCACGCGGCGATGATCACGCAGCACATGCGCTTCACGGCCGCGGCGATGATCCCGACCGGCGACTTCCTCGCGCACGTCGGCGACTGGACGGGGCTCCCCCCCGCCGAGCTGCTCGGTCTGATGCGCGGTTCGGCACCGGTGTCGGCGGGCGGGTCGGAAGAGCTCGAGAGACTGACCGGCACCATCGCGAAGAACGCCGATGCGCTGGAGATTCTCGGCTCTCAAAACGACCCCGCCCGCGTCCTCGCCGCGCTGCGCGCGCTTCCGGGTGAGACGGGATCGGCCGTGTCGGGCTATCTCGACCTGGTCGGATGCAGACCTCTCGACGGTTTCGACATCTCCGAGGCCGGCGCGCTCGAACTGCCCGACGCGTTACTCCGCTCGATCCGCGTCGCCGTCTCGGGCCGCGACCTCGATGCCTCCGGCGTCGACGACCTGATCGCCGGCGTCCGCAGCAAGGTTGCCGAGGAGCACCGCGCCGAGTTCGACGAGCTGCTCGGAGAGGCGAGGCTCACCTACCGGCTCCGCGACGAGCGCGGCATCTACAGCGACATCTGGGCGTCGGGGCTGATGCGACGGGCGGTGCTCGCCGGCGGCCGCCGACTCGTGAGCCGCGGCCGCATCCGCGCCGCCGACCATCTCGTCGACGCCGGCGTGGACGAGATGTGCTCGCTCCTCACCGATTCGGTCGGACCGCCGGCCGACGAGCTCGCGGCGCGCTTCGAACGGCGCGCCTCGTACTCCGCCAAGGACGCGCCCGAGACACTCGGGCCGCCGCCACCGCCGCAACCGGACCCCTCCGGACTGCCGCCTGACGTCGCACGGCTGATGCGCGCGACAGGCATTGCGTTGGGCTCCGTCTTCGGGAGCTCCGAGGCCGAGCACGAGGAGCATCTCGTGCGCGGGATGGCGGCGAGCCCGGGCGTCTACGAAGGGCCGGCCCGGCGCGTCTCCGGTCCCTCCGACTTCGGCCGGATAGTCCAAGGTGACGTCCTCTTGACCGAGGCGACGACGGAGGCGTTCAACATCTTGTTGCCGCTGCTCGGCGCGATCGTGACCGACAACGGCGGCCTGCTCTCCCACTCCGCGATCGTCGCGCGTGAGTACGGAATCCCGGGCGTAGTCGGCACGCGCGATGCGACCGATCTCATCCCCGACGGTTCGCGCGTGCGCGTCGACGGAACCGCCGGCGAAGTCACCCTGCTCACGTGAAAGAGGTCGTCCCGCTCGAAAAGGCGTGCGAGACCGCGGTCTTCGGGTCGAAGGCCGTCGGCCTGGGCGACGCCATACGGGACGGCCTCCCCGTCCCGCCCGGCGTCGCGCTCTCGGGGCCTGTCGTCGAGGCCGTTGCCGCCGAGGACGAAAAGGCGATCGCCAAGGTCGCCAAGGCGGTTCGGCTCTTACCGGTGCCGCTCGCGGTGCGCTCCTCCGCCGTCGACGAGGACGGAAAGAATGCCAGCTTTGCGGGCCAGCACCTCACGCTGCTCAACGTCCCATCGGCCGACGAGCTGCCCTCGGCGTTGCGCGAGATCTGGTGGTCGGCGAACTCCGACTCGGCCATCACGTACCGTCAGCGCGTCGGCCTCTTCACCCGCCCGAGTGTCGGCGTCGTGGTGCAGTCGCTACTCGATCCGGACACCGCCGGGGTGATGTTCACGCAGAACCCGGTTACCGGGGCCGACGAACGCGTGATCGAAGCGAGCTGGGGGCTCGGCGAGGCGGTCGTCGCGGGCCTCGTGATCCCCGACACCTACCGCGTCGACCGCACAGGCCAGGTGCTCGAGCGCACGGCCGGACGCAAGCAGGTCGCGATTCGCTCGGTCGCAACCGGCGGCACCGTCGAAGAGAAGGTTGCCGCCGACCGCGCCGAGCAACTCTGCCTCGACGATCATCAGCTCGCGGAGCTTGCCGCGCTCGCGTTGCGGTGCGAGCAGGTCTACGGCATCGCCCGCGATATCGAGTGGGCATTCGCGGGCGGGACGCTCTACCTGCTGCAGTGCCGGGCGGTCACCGCCGGAGCATCACACGAGGACAAGGCCGAGCCCGACCCGCTGACCGGCGACCCCGTCGAAGCGCTCCAGCGCGTACCGCTCTTCACCGAGCTCGACCGCGCCGACGTCGAGCAGATCGCGCGGCTGTTCAAGGTACGCCGCTTCTCGCAAGGAGAGACCGTCATCCGGGAGGGATCGGGTGGCGCCGCATTCTTCCTGATCGACTCCGGGGAGGCGACGGTCTCGATCCGCGGCGCCGACCGCACGACCTTGCAACGGGGCGACTACTTCGGTGAGATCGCCCTCATCGACGAGGGCCAGCGCCTGGCCACGATCACGGCTTCCAGTGAGCTCGTCTGCTACGGACTCACCTTCTGGGAGTTCCGCCC
>DATCCI010000502.1:0-3820 GCA_036511415.1 Acidimicrobiia bacterium | reverse complement strand
TCGAGCGGCGGGTGCGAGTCGAACATCTTGTTGAGCTTGGCGTGGCGATCGTCGCCCTGATTGCGAAGCGGTGTCACGAGCCAGAGGTGCGCAGTTGCACGCGATACGTGGTGCACGACGGTGTGGTCGGCTTCCAGCTTCTCGAGCGCCTTGCGTATGCCGTCGGGCGAGACGAGCTCGGCCGCGCTGACGTCGGCGAGCTCCTCGCGGTGACGGGAGATCGCGAGTGAAAGGATGCGGGCCCCGAAGGCGAGGATGCCGGCCAGCGCGGCGACGGCGATGAGCGCGAACGCGGCGTTGTTGTTGTCGTCGTCGCCCCAGTCGGCGAACCAGCTCATGCGCGCCGCGATCTCCGCGACCGCGACGAGGATTCCGACCGTCGTCACCGCGAGCGTGGTCACCTGGACGTCGCGGTTGCGGACGTGCGACATCTCGTGCGCGAGCACGCCCTCGAGCTCGCGGCGCGACATGAGGTTGAGCAGCCCGGTCGTGACCGCGACGCCGGAATTCTGCGGTGATCGACCGAACGCGAACGCGTTGGGGGCAGGGTCGTCGACGATGTACACCCGCGGCTTCGGGAGCCCGGTCCGGATGCAGAGGCCCTCGATGACGTCGTGCAGCACCTTGGCCTGTTCCGGCGTGACCTCGACCGCGTGCGTCAGCGCGATCGTCGCGCGCACCGCGAGCAGCCAACCGATGACATCGACCACGATGGCGACCGCGGCGCCGACGAGGATCCCGGTCGGGACCGAGCGGGTGAGGAGGATGCCGATGGCCGCACCGAGGATCCCGACCAGCAGGAACTCGGTCGCGAGCATGAGCAGCGACGTGCGCCGGTTCTTGGCGATCAGTTCGACGTGGGTGACGGGGTTGGTGGTGCTCACGAGGCAACCATCGTCGCGCGGATGGGAGCATCGGGCGGTCCTCGGGCCACCGGTGTGGTGCGGTGCCGGTGATCGTCGTCGTGCCCGCACCATCCCCGCCGCGCACGCCGCGGTTTCGTAGGGTTTGTCGGACGTGAGCCTCGGTTCGGACATCGGGCGATCCCTCGCCGGGCCCTATCTCGGCGCGTGCGCGTTGCTCGTGATCGCGGGCGCGGGCAAGATCGTGCGCCCCGCGCCGGCGCGGGCCGCCGTCGGTGCCGCCGGGCTACGGCTTCCGCGGTCGGGCGTCGTCGCGTTCGGGCTCGTCGAGCTCGGTGCGGGCGGGGCGGGCGCCCTGCTCGGTGGGCGGGTCGCGTTCGCGGTTGCGGCGTGTTACCTCCTGCTGGGCGCGTTCGCCGTCCGCCTGCTCCTCCGTGCGCCGGCGACCCCGTGCGCGTGTCTGGGCTCTTCGAACGCGGTCGTGACCCGCACCCACGTCGTGGTCGACGTCGCCGCCGCGTGCATCGCGATCGGAGCGGCATCGGGGGGCACGCCGTTCGCACCGATCGCCGGGCGGTGGCTCGCCGGCGTCGTCTTCGCGGTACTCGTCGCGTGTTGCGTGAAGCTCACGGCGCTCGCGCTCGAGGAGCTGCCCCAACTCGCGACCGCCGTCAAGGAGAGACCGACGTGACGAATGTGATCCTGGTCGTCGAGACGTTTGCGCTCGTGCTGCTCAGCCTGCTCGTCGCCGGTCTGCTGCGCAGCCACGCCGAGATCCTGCGGCGACTGCACGAGCTTGGCGCCGGGCTCGACCCCGGCGCCGCGGATCCGGCGCCCGGTTCGGTGCCGGCGCGGCCCCGAAGCCTGCGATACGGCGGCTCGGATACCTTCGCCGCGGCATCCGATGTCGACGGAGCCGGTTTGCGCGACGACGCGATGCACCTGTCGATCGTGGGAGCCCGCCGGCGCACGCTGCTCGCGTTCCTGTCGAGCGGATGCCTCACGTGCCAGGGCTTCTGGGAGGCGTTCGCCGACCCGCGCGGCCTCGAGCTCTCGGACGACACTCGGCTCGTCGTCGTGACCAAGGACGGTCGGGAGGAGAGCGTCTCGGCGCTGCTGCGGC
Organism: Acidimicrobiia bacterium; assembly: GCA_036511415.1. Lineage (GTDB taxonomy): Bacteria > Actinomycetota > Acidimicrobiia > IMCC26256 > PALSA-610 > PALSA-610. The sequence goes on along the minus strand of DATCCI010000502.1, from coordinate 1,834 downwards.
TGGCGCCTCCCGACGTGCCGGTCGTGATGTCGAGCGCGGCCTGGACCGACTACCGCGTTCCGGGTTCGCCGTATTTCGTGCTCGTCGACGGGCCCGAAGGTCGCGTGTGCGGCGAGGGCACGGGCGCGAACTGGGATCAGGTGAAGAACCTCCTACGCCAGGCGACCGAAGACGCGGACGCCGTCGGCGGCGACGGCGGGCGCGAGGTGCGCATCGACCGCGAGCTCCTCGAGCACGGCATCGCACCGGGAGATGCGAGCCTGTACCGCACGGCCGCGCAGATCGCCGGGGAAGCGCGCGCGTGAACACCGCCCTCGTCGTCGTCGGGTGCGTGCTCGCCGCGTTGGCCGCGGTGCGCAGCGCCTGGTCACCCTGAGGAGAGTCGATGCTCGCGAGCATCAATCCGCTCGGGGAGCGGAGCCGCAACCAGCGCTATCCGATGACCGTCGTCGCCTACATCGCCGGCTCGACGGTCGCGGGCGCGATCCTCGGTGGCGCCCTCGGGTTCGTCGGCGCGCCCTTCGCGGGTCGGGAGGTCGCACCGATCACGACACTCGCGGTCGCGCTGCTGGCGGCGGTTGGGATCTTGTTCGACGGACGCCGGTTGGGAACGCGCGTACCCGGACCCCGGCGCCAGGTCGACGAGAACTGGCTCGTCACGTACCGCGGATGGGTCTACGGCGCGGGGTTCGGCGCGCAGCTCGGGCTCGCGCTCGTGACCATCGTGACCGCGTCGGCAACGTGGGTCGCGTTCGCGTGCGCGCTGTTCTGCGCGAGCGCTCCTGCGGGTGTCGCGATCGGTGCGACCTTCGGCCTCGCCCGGGCGCTCCCGATCCTGGCGGCCGCGCGCGTACGAGATCCGTCGACCCTGCGCAGTCTCGTCCGCCGGCTCGAACGCATTCGACCCCGCGTCGCCGTGACGACGACCGCGGTGCAGGGCGCGGCCGCCGTCGGTCTGGTCGCGTTCGCGGTCGCGAAGGCCGCATGAGGACGCTCGCCGCGCACGGCCTCACGCTCGGGTTGCCGTCCGGCTGGGAAGGGCGCATCCACCGTCGGACCGCAGCGGTGGCGGCCGAGCAGACCCATGCGGTCGTGCACCTCGCGAACTTCGCCCTGCCGGAACAGCGCGACGACTTCGGCGGCGGTGTGACGCCGGGAATGCGGTCGCCGGACGTCTTCGTCGCGTTGTTCGAGTACGGGTCGGGCTCACTCGGAACGCCGTTGTTCGCGCCGAAGGGTGTGCCGAAGGTCAGCGCCGACATGTTCGGCTCGAAACGTCTGCAACGACCACTTCCGGGCCAGCTCGGCTGCCAACAGTTCTTCACGGCCAACGGCCGGCCCTTCTGCCTCTACGTCGTGGCCGGGAGTCGCGCCCACCTGCCCGGCATCATCGCCGAGGTCAACGCGGTGCTCGCCGATCTTCGGGTACAGCCGTGACGGCGACCGAATCGCGGACGCGTCTCGGCGACCGCGTCGTCGCGGGCGTGACGAAACGCATCGGGCGCGGCGTCACGCGTCGCGGGTTCCTCCTCCGGACCGCCGTCTTCGGCTCGGCCCTGGCTGTCAATCCCCTGCGGTATCTCTTGCGCCCCGGCTCGGCGTACGCGTCGCTGTGCGGACCCGACGCGTCGTGCACGTCGGGGTGGACGGCGTTCTGCTGCACCGTCAACGGCGGCGAGAACGCGTGCCCACCGGGATCGGTGCCGGCGGGTTGGTGGAAGGCCGACAACTCGGCCTTCTGCCACTCGGGGCCGCGCTACTACATCGATTGCAACGCGTCGTGTGGCACGTGTGGATGCGGCGGCAGCGGCGTGTGCGCCGCCGATTGCGCGCC
>DATCCI010000501.1:0-8146 GCA_036511415.1 Acidimicrobiia bacterium | reverse complement strand
CGACCGCCCGGAACGGAGTGGTCGCGATCCCCAGGGTGCGCAGCGTCTGCTTCTCGACCACGCGGTCCTGCGCTACGTCGAGCGCGCGCGGCGGTGGGAGGACGGGGGCGAGTGCCTCGAGCGCGCGTGCGGTCGACGCCGGCACGCCTTCCCACTCGTAGGTGACGACTGCCGCGCCCTTGGCCGTACGGCGCGCGGCCTCCACGTCGTCCAACCGACCGACGACGAGTTCGCCGACCGCGGCGGCGGGCGCGCCGTCGACCGGGTCCAAGAACGCGAAGGAGCAACCCAGCGGGATCCCCGCGAGTCCGAGCATCCAACCGAGCTGGCCCCCGCCCAACACCGCGACCCGCGCCATACGCGAGACGCTAGCGATCGCGACCGACGGGTTCAGGCCTCGAGGGCGAGGGGCACGATGTCGGGATCGACGAGGGCCGGTTCCTCGAGGCGCAACGAGTCGATCTTGTCGAGCGGACGTTGCAACGCACGGTGACGCGTCGTCATCAGAGCTGAATACTCCTTGGCTACGCCGTCGAAACGCTGCTGGACCCGATCGAGTTGGGCCGAGTACTTCTCCCATTGCAGCGAAAAGTCGCGCAGGAGTGCGAGGATCTCGTCGGAGGTACGTTCGAGCCGGAAGTTGTCGACCGCCTGACGGACGACGGCGAGCACGGCGTACAGCGTGAGCGGCGAGCACAACACGATCTTGTTTCGCATGGCCTCGTCGATCGCGTCGCGGTCGTTCTCCTGCACGAACGCGTAGACCTGTTCGTTCGGGATGAACAAGAGAAGACAGTCGACGGTCTCGTCGGTCGCGTCGAGGTAGCCGCGGGTGGTGAGCTCCTTCACCCGGTCGCGCACGTCTCGCAGGAACTGATCGCGCCGTCGGGCTCGTTCGACGTCGTTCGTGGATTCGAGGTAACGGACGTAGTTGTCGAGCGGGAATTTCACGTCCATGTGCATGACGAGCCCGTTGGGAAGGAGGAACGTGTAGTCGGGCCGCCCGGCACCGGCGAGCGTCGCCTGTTTGCGATAGTTCACGCCTTCGAGGAAGCCGGCGAGCTGCAGCACGTCTTCGGCCATCCGTTCACCCCACTGGCCGCGCACCCGCGAGTTTGCGAGCGCCTCGCGGAGCTGGTGCGTGTTCTCCGAGAGCGCGTTCAAACCTTCGTGCTGGCGCTGGAGCTCGTTCGTCAGCGCGCCGAACGCCTTGTGACGATCGTGCTCGAGCTCGCGCACGAGCTCGCTGACCTTGCCGAGCTCGCCGTTCATCGACACGAGTTGCTGGTCGATGAGGCCCTTCTTGCCGTCGAGCTCCGACGTGGCGCGCAGCCGTTCCTGTTCGAGCAGCGTCCGGTTCGCTTCGAGCAGCCGGGTGACGAGCTCGCTCGCGTCGGGGGGCTGCGGCAGCTCGCGCCGGTACCGCGCCTGACCCGCCCATACGACGACCGCACCCGCCCCGCACCCGAGGATGCACGCCGCGACCACGCCGAGAACCAGGCCGACTCCCACGCCGAGACCCGCACCGAGAAGCATGGATCGACCCTAACGACGGGGTGTGACACTCACGAGGATGCCGCTGCGGCAACGGTCGGCTCCGTCGTGTCGAGGACCGGGATCGTGCCGTCGCCCAGGACCGATGCCACGACCGCCCGGACGGGTCCGTGTCGCTCGCGCTGGTAGCTCACGACGTCCGCGTTGAAGCCGGCCGCCGCGCGCCGCGCCGGATCGGAGAGGAACTGGCCCAGCGCCGACAAGACCGCGGCGTTGTCCCGCACGCGTGGCGATGCGGCCTCGGTCGCGAGGAGGCGGCGGGCGAACGCCTCGACGTCGTTCGCGGCCGCAACCTGGGTCGCGACGGGGGAGTGTTTGCGGGCGTCGCGCCAGCGCACCAAGGTGGCGTCGACGTCGCCGACGAGCGTGCGGGTCGGTCCGACGATGGGTCGCAGTGTGTCGTCGACGGTTGCCAGGAGCACGTAACGGTGATCGAGCTGGCCCGACAGCGACGACCACGACGTGTCGACGTTGTGCTTGGCCTTGTCGAGATCGGGACGCGCGCTCAGCACCGACGACCCGGCAGCCACGACGGCGGCCACGATCAGGACGGGAAGCAGCACGCGTCCGACGCGCAGCACGTGCATGAGCAATGACCCTAGTCGTGGCGCGTCCCGATTTCGGACATGCAGAGACCCGCCATCACCCGTGTTTCGGGCACGAGAACCGGGCGAATCGGGCGGCGCGGCGATCCGCTCGGCCGGGTTCTGCGAAGGTTTCAGCGATAGGGTCGCGTCAGCGGAAGGGGTGCGAGATGGCACGAGTTGTCGTGATCGGCGGCGGAGTCGGCGGACTGACCAGCGCGATGTTGCTCGCTCGCGACGGCCACGAGGTGACGCTTCTCGAGCGCGACGAGGCGGCGCCGCCCGAGAGCCCCGACGACGCGTGGTTCAACTGGGAGCGGCGCGGGATCAACCAGTTCCGCATGATCCACTTCTTCGCACCGCGATTTCGCGCGCTCTTGGAGACGGAGCTGCCCGACGTCATCGCCGAGGCGGAAGCCCTCGGCGCGCTGCGTTACAACCCGATGCGTGTCGTTCCCGAGGAGATGATCGGCGGCTTCCGCGACACCGACAATCGGTTCGAGGCGATCACGGCTCGCCGTCCGGTCATGGAGGTCGCCCTCTCTCGCGCGTGCGCGCGTACTCCCGCGCTCGAGGTGCGAAGAGGTGTCGCCGTGTCCGCGCTGCTCACCGACGGCGAGGCCGCGAACGGCGTGCCGAACGTCGTCGGCGTGCGTACCGATGCGGGCGAGGAGCTGCATGCCGATCTCGTCGTCGACGCCGCGGGCCGCCGTTCCTCGTTGCCCGCGATGCTGACCGCGATCGGCGCGCGGGCGCCCGAGGAAGAGGTCGAGGACTCGGGCTTCATGTATTACGGCCGGCATTTCCGCTCGGCCGACGGTGAGGTCCCGCCGTTGCTGTGCGGGATCCTGACGCCGTGGGGAACGCTGTCGACGCTCACGCTTCCCGCCGACAACGGCACGTACGGGCTCGGCGTCATCACGAGCGCGAAGGACGCGGCGCTGCGCAAGCTGAAGGACCTCGACACCTGGATGCGAACCTGGCGTTCCTTCCCGCTCGTCGCGCACTGGGCCGACGGCGGGCCCCTCGACGACGAGGTCGCGATCATGGCCAAGATCGAGGACCGGCACCGTTCGTTCGTGGTCGACGGATCGCCCGTGGCCACCGGTGTCCTCGCAGTCGCCGATTCCTGGGCGTGCACCAACCCGTCACTCGGGCGCGGCGCGTCGATCGGCTTCATCCACGCGGTGGCACTGCGCGACCTCCTGCGGATCGCGTCGATCGACGTCCCCATGGAGCTCGCACAACGCTGGCACGAGGTGACCGACGCGACCGTCGAGCCCTACTACCGGGCCACGCTCGAGTTCGACCGTCATCGTCTCGGCGAGATCGACGCGGGCATCGACGGCAAGACCTACGACCCGGGCGATCCCCAATACGAGATCAGCCAGGCGTGGGCAGCCGCGGCCGGCAAGGATCCGGAGCTGTTCCGTGGGCTCCTGAGCACCCTCGCGGTGCTGGACCTTCCCGAGGCGGTGCTGGCGCAGCCCGGACTGCTCGAAAAGATCGTGGAGCTCGGCTCGGGTTGGCGGGACGAACCGACTCTGGCGCCGACGCGCGAAGAGCTCTTGGCCATCGTGGCCGGCTGAGGAGACGACATGCGTATCGATTCCAGCGGCGTGACGCTCGACGTGCAGGTCGAAGGCAAGGGGCGACCGATCGTGCTGTTACACGGCTTCCCCGACACGAAACGCCTGTGGTCGAAGCAGGTTCCGGCCCTGGTCGACGCCGGCTTCCAGGTCATCGTTCCCGACCAGCGCGGCTACGGCGCCAGCGACAAGCCGGCTGAGGTCGAGGCGTACTCGATCCCGTTCCTCGCGATCGACGTCACCGCGATCCTCGATCACCTCGGGCTCGAGCGCGCGCACGTCGTCGGGCACGACTGGGGCGCGGCCGTTGCCTGGGCAACTGCCGCGTTCGCGCCGGAGCGCGTCGATCATCTCGTCGCGCTCTCGGTGGGGCATCCCTCCGCGTTCGGGAGTGCAGGCTTCGCGCAGCGCGAGAAGTCGTGGTACATGTTGCTGTTCCAGTTCCGCGACATCGCCGAGACCTGGTTGTCGATGAACGACTGGGCCAACTTCCGCGAGTGGGCGAAGCATCCCGACGCCGACGCCGTCATCGCCGGTCTGGTGAGCGACAAGTCGTTGACGCCCGGGCTCGACTGGTACCGGGCGAACATCACGCCGCAGTCCCTGATCGATCCTCCGCTGGAGCTCCCGCAGGTGCAGGCCCCCACGATGGGCGTCTGGAGCACCGGCGACATCGCGTTGCTCGAGGAGCAGATGACCGGGTCGTCGAAGTACTGCGCGAACTCGTTCCGCTACGAGCGAATCGACGGTCCCGGGCACTGGATGCAGTGGGAGGCACCCGAGAAGGTCAACGAGCTCCTGCTCGATTTCCTGCCCCGGTAGCTGCGGAGACCTCTCGCTAGCTGCAGAGAGTGGTGTAACGCCCGCGTCACGCTACTGTGACGGGTGATGTGGACCATGTGAGGGTGAACTGTGGGTTTGTCGCCGCGCCGGCGATCTGCGCTTCGGGCCTCGCCCGCGCTCGCGCCGGAGGGGATCTCCGGTGACCGACGTCGCGGTCGTCGACGGTCCGGGCGAGGGACTGATGGTGTCGGTCCTCGACACGTTCACGTTCCACGCCGGCGACCGCGCGCTGGCCCTCCCGAGCGGCTCGCGGAAGCTGTTGGCGTTTCTCGCGCTCCGCGACCGGCCGGCGACGCGGCATCTCGTCGCCTCGTCACTGTGGCCGGAGGCGCCGCCGCAGGACGCGGCCAGCAGTCTGCGTTCGGCGCTCTGGCGGCTGAAGCCCACGGCGAGCGCGGCCGTCATCGTCGAGGACCTCGACCTCGGTCCGCATCCGGGAGTGCGGGTCGACATCCGCGAGTCGAGGGCGCTGGCACATCGCCTGCTCGATCCGACGAGTGAGATCCTGCCGGGCGACGAGACGGCGGCGGCCGTGGCGTCGCTGTCGGTCGACCTGCTGCCCGGTTGGTACGACGACTGGGTGGTGATCGAGAACGAGGAATGGCACCAGCTCCGATTGCACGCGCTGGAAGCCATGGCCGCGCACCTGACGCTCAAGGGGCGCTGGGCCGAGGCCGTGATCGCGGCGCTGGCGGCGATTCGCGCGGAACCGCTGCGGGAAAGCGCGCACGGCGCGCTGATCAAGGTGTTCCTCGCCGAGGGGAACCAGATGGAAGCGCTCGAGGGCTTCAACCGCTATCGCGCCATGCTGAGATCCGAGCTCGGCATCGAACCGACCGCGCAGCTGACCAACCTGGTGAAGAACCTCGGCCGGCGACACACCGATCCCTGAGCGCGTACCAGGCGGTGGCGCAGCCGGTTGATACGTTGCCGGGATGGCTCGTTCCCGGGCCGCGTGCGCGACGCTCGCCGTCGCCCTGCTCGGGAGCGCCGGGTGGGGCTGGTGGTCGGGTGGCCGGGTCGCGGCGAGATTCGACGCAACGGTCGTGCACGTGGCCGACGGCGACACGATCGTCGTCGAGGTCGGGGGTCGCACCGAGAAGGTGAGGATCCTCGGGGCGGACACGCCCGAGACCGTCGATCCCCGCAAGCCGGTGCAGTGCTACGGCCCCGAGGCCAGTGCCCACACCAAGGCGCGCCTGGCGCCCGGAACGCGGGTCTCGCTCGAGACCGACGCCGAGACGCGCGACAAGTACGGCCGCTTGTTGGCCTACGTGTACGTCGGCGGCGTGCGCTACGACGACGAGCTGCTCCGGCTCGGCTTCGCACGATTGCTGATCATCCCGCCCAACGGCGTGTACGCGCGGACGATGCTGAGGGCCGAGCTCGACGCGCGCGCGGCGCGCCGCGGCCTCTGGGGTGCGTGCTGAAGGGTCCGGGACAATCGTCGCATTCGCGGCGGCGTGATCCACGACGGGTGTGGTGGGCGAATGTTGGTGCATGCAGAACACAGCAAGCCAACACGGGATCGTCGACCGCGGGCCTGCGGCAGGCCGGCTCAACGCACCAGGCACCGAAGCGACGCCGACGTTCAGGCGCATCGCCGGCGTGTGTTCCCTGTTGGCGGCGATCGTCGGCGTGCTCTACACCGTCACGTTCGCGATCTACGTGAAGAAGGGCTATCACTGGGCGCATTGGGCGAGTGCCGTTGCGGCGATGATCGGCGGACTCGTGGTCGTGCCAGTCCTGGTTGCACTGCACGCGAAACTGTGCCGGAACGAGCCGCAGATCGCCGCCATCGCGTTCGTCGTCGGGATCGTCGGGGCGCTCGGCGCGACGATCCATGGCGGTTTCGACCTCGCCGTGCTCTCGCACCCGTTGGCCAGCATCGATGCGAACGCGCCGAGCCAGATCGACCCGCGCGGCTTGCTCACCTTCGCGTTCGTCGGTGCCGCGCTCGGGTTGCTCGGCTTGCTCGCGTTGCGCGACCGTGCGCTGCCCAGGCGGTGCGCCCAGACCGGCGTCGCGGCGGCGGTGATGCTGTTCGTTGTCTACTTCGGTCGTCTGATCGCGCTCGACCCGAACGCCAACGCGATTCGAGTGAGCGCGTTGGTTGCGGGCCTGGTCGTCGTCCCGGCGTTCTACCTGCAGCTTGCCCGCGTGTTGCTGCGCTCGAGCGAGCAGGTGACGGCGTGAGCATGGCGAGACGCACGGCTTCGATCCTGACGTTGCTCGCCGGCGCATACCTCATCGTGCTCCCGTTCGCCATGTCGCTGTTCACGCGCACCAGCGACGCCCAGAAGCTCAACGACTACTACCGCTCGTTGATGTCCGACCAGGGCATCAACCAGTTCGGCACGAACCTTCAGATCGTCGACGACGCGGCCGGGGAGTTGCCGGCCGTGGTCCTGCCGAAGCTGGCGCACGATCTCGGTATGAGCCAAACCCAGCTCCAGGCGTACATCGCCCAGAACTATCCCCACGTTGCGGCGTTCATCACCGGTACTCCGAAGCTGCTCCCGTTGCTCAACCCGGCGACCAAGGCAGTGCTCGCGCAGCGGGCGAATTTCCACGACGCCGACCAGTTCCCCGTTGCCAACGTGCCCGTCAACTATGGCCCGTACGCGTTGCTCGTCGGCGGCTCCCTCCTCGTGGGTGTCGGGCTGCTCCTCCAGCGCGATCGCCGCTCGCGCTCGTACCTCGTGGTGCTGGCGATCGGTATCGGAATGGTCGTCGCACCCATCGCGCTCGGCTGGTTCCACGAGACGGCAGCAGCCGAGAAGGTCGCCGAAGCGGCGCGTCCGCCGTTCTCGGCCGCGGTCGGCAACACGGTTGTCGACAACATCTACGGCATCGACGCGGCCTTCGTCGAGATGCGCCACGCGATGTTCCCGTCGATCGCGCGGCATCTCGGTCTCACGACGGCGCAGATGGACAGCACGCTCCACGCCGACTTCCCGGCGACGATGCGGCTCCTCGACGCGTGGGACCGACAGATGCACCTGGCCGCCCGCGATCTCTCGCTGAGCCAGCTCCGGTTCGCGGACGAGTTCCACAACGCCGACGCCACGCCATACCGCGCACTGCCGTGGTTGGTGATCGTGCCGGGACTCGTGCTCGTGGTCGCCGCCGGGATCGGTCTCCGACGGCGCGACGACTCCGATGTGCCGGTCGCCAAACCCACGGTCGCCGCCACCGGTGCCGGCAGCTGATCGACCAGACCGCTGCCCGTCCCGTTTCGCGAGGTGAGCTCGACGCGCGAGCCGCGCGCCTCAGGCTGTGGACGCGTGCAATGGTAGGGGCACGTCAGGGAGGTGGTTGTCGTGCCGTCGGCGCGCGCGCTCGTACTCGAAGCACCGCGGCAGCCGGTTTCGCGTGAGCTTCCCTTGCCCGTGATCGGCGACGACGACGGTCTCCTGCGCGTCGAGGCGTGCGGCCTGTGCGGTACCGACCACGAGGAGTTCACCGGCGAGCTGTTTCCGGGGTACTCGTTCGTTCCCGGCCGGGTCGCCGGTCTCGACGAGGTCAGCGCGCTTCACTCCGTCATGGCAGGCGAAGGCGAGATGCCACCCGTGC
>DATCCI010000500.1:0-5281 GCA_036511415.1 Acidimicrobiia bacterium | reverse complement strand
ATCGGCCACGAGCTGGCCGCGACCTACGGCGCCCACTCAGGGTCGCGCCCGTAGAACGCGACGAGCCGATCCGCCAGGGCGGCGTCCGTGCCGATCGGCACCTCGGGACCGATCATGGCCTCGTGCCGTTGGAGTCCCGATGCCTGTGCGCCCGCGTACGCGCGGGCGCACAGCTCCTCGTCGAGGTCGGCGGTTTGCCGTACCGCCCGGGCAAGGTCCCAAGTGTGGACGAGCACGTCGGTCGTGAGCGCCCCGATCATCGTGCGCGGTGTGCTCCCTCCTCCGCCCGGCAGCTCGGTCGCGCGATCGAGCACGCCCGGGGTTGCGAGCGCCGTGAACAGCGCGAGCGATGTCGCGCTCCAGCGTGCCGCGGGATCGTCGCGCGGCCGTCGTGCGCGCACGCCCAGCGGCCGCAGCAGCAGGAACTCGTGAAAGCCGATGACGTGCTCGACAACGTCGCGCGCGGTCCACTCGGCACAGGGTGTCGGGACCGACCACGAGTCCGGTGCGACCGCGTGCGCGACCCTCGAGAATCCGTCGCATGCACGGCGATGACCCACCACCTCCTGGTCCACGCCGGGGATCATCCACGACTCGGATCGTCGGCACAAACGTGCGCTGGACCCCGGTGCACACGAGGCGGTAGGACACGTGCCGTGAGCGACCTCCACGAGGCCATGTTCCGGCCCGACCCGCCGGCCGCGTCACCCGGCCGCCGTCCCGATCGTCCGGCCGGACGCTGATGCGCACCGTCTGCATCACGGGCTCCGCGGGCGGCATCGCCGGCGCCACGCGCACACGGTTGGAGAAGGAAGGCACGCGCGTCGTCGGTGTCGACGTACGCGACGCGGAGGTGATCGCCGATCTCTCGACTCCGGCGGGGCGCGACGCGATGGTCGCAGCGGTCACCGACCGTTGCGACGGCGTACTCGACGGGGTCGTCGCGGCCGCGGGCATCATGGGCGATCAGCCGCTCGTCGTCGCGATCAACTACTTCGGCGCGATCGCGACCCTCGACGGCCTGCGACCGCTGTTGGCGCGCGGCACCGCCGCGTCGGCGGTGGCAATCAGCTCGAACTCGACGACGACGACGCCCGGGCTGCCGACCGACCTCGTCGACGTTCTCCTCGCGGGCGACGAAGCCGAGGCCCTGGCCGCGACGAGCCGCGCCCCCGGCGTGTTCGCGTACCCCGCTTCCAAGCTCGCGCTCGCGCGCTGGGTACGGCATCACGCGCCGACGACCGAGTGGATCGGCGCGGGCATCCGGCTCAACGCGATCGCGCCGGGAGTCATCGAGACGCCGATGACGAAGAACGATCTCGAGTTCATCTTCAGCATCCCCGACGTGTTCCCGGTGCCGATCGGTCGTCCGGGTCGTCCCGAGGAGATCGCGAGCCTGCTGGTGTATCTCCTCTCGCCCGACGCGGGATTCTTCTGCGGGTCGGTCGTGTTCGCCGACGGCGGGACCGACGCGACCGTGCGCGCCGACGATTACCCCACGCCGCGTGCGTGAACTTCGCGTATACGCGCGTGACAGGATGTGACGATGCCCGAAGAAGAGGCGGCAATGGAGCTGGAGACCCCGTGGCGGCGCGATCTCGACGAGGTCGGGCCCGCGGTCGAGAAGTGGGCGCGGGCGACGCTCTCTCCCGATGCCCGCGTCTCGAGTGCGTCGGCGCCGGGCAACGGCATGTCGAGCGAGACGGTGCTCTTCGAGATGGCGCTCGGCGGCGAGCAGGAGCGCTACGCGGCGCGCCTCGCGCCGATGCCCGACGTCTATCCGGTGTTCCCGGAGTACGACATCGAGCTCCAGGCCAAGTGCATGAACCTCGTGCGCGCCCACACCGACGTCCCCGTCCCCGACGTGCGCTGGGTCGAGCTCGACGCGCGATGGCTCGGGACACCCTTCCTCGTGATGCGCCGCATCGACGGCGAGGCACCACCGGACATCCCGCCCTACGTGTTCGGCGGCTGGGTCGCCGACGCGCCGGCAGAGACCCGCGCCGCGATGCAAACCCGTACGCTCGAAGTGCTGAAGAAGCTGCACGAGCTCACACCGGCAAACGCCGATCTCGCATTCCTCGCGCGGCCCCAACACGGTTCGACCGCGCTGCGGCAACAAGTGGGGCACGAGCGGTGGTACTACGACTGGGCGCGCGAAGGCCTCTCGTACCCGCTGATCGACGCGACCTTCGCGTGGCTCGATACACACTGGCCCGACGAGGGCGAGACGGTCCTCAACTGGGGTGACGCGCGGGTCGGCAACATCTTGTACCGCGACTTCGTCCCGATCGCGGTGCTCGACTGGGAGATGGCAACGGTCGGGCCGCGCGAGGTCGACCTCGCGTGGATGATCTTCCTGCACGAGTTCTTCCACGACATGGCCGTCCGATTCGGGCTGCCGGGGATGACCGACTTCATGCGGCGCGATTCGGTCATCGCCGAGTACGAGCGCCTGAGTGGGCACGAGGTGCGCAACCTCGAATGGTTCGAGGTGTTCGCCGCGCTGCGATTCGCGATCGTCTCGATCCGTACGAGCAAGCGCGGCATCGCCTACGGCACGATGGAGGCGCCGGGCGACCCCGACGACCTCATCATGTTCCGCAACCTGCTCGAGGCGATGCTCGCAGGGAGCTATTGGTCGTAGGAGAGGAGTTCGTCGTGCTGCTCAAGGGCTTCAACCATGTCGCCACGATCACCAACGACGCCGGTCGCCTGATCGGCTTCTACGAGGACGTGTTCGACGCCGAGATCCTCCGGGACGGATCCGAGCTCTCCGACGGGACCGGCCCTCGACTCTCGATCATCAAGATCGGCGATTGGGCAGAGCTCAACGTGTTCCAAGTCGTTGGGAACACGGAGGCCGACCGTCAGACTCCGATGTTCGGTCGTGGCCGCATCGACCACCTCGCCGTGCAAGCCGCATCGTTCGAGGCGTTCGAGACGATCCGCGAGCGGCTCATGGCCCGGGGCGCCGCGGACGACTTCGTCACGGATTTCGGGCCGATGCTCAGCATCTTCTTCCGCGATCCCGACGGGCTCGAATGCGAGGTCTGCGTCGAGAATCCCGACACGGTCCCCGGCGTCTTCAATCCCCCCGGGACGCGGGCCGCTCGCTACTCGTAGGGATTCGCTACCGCCGGTCGGGGCGGCGGGCGCGCGTGGCCGGGTCCTGCTCGTAGAAGTCGCGCAGGACTTCGTACAGCCTTGGTTCGTGTCGCTCGAGCGCCTCCGGCACGTCGAAGAACGCCTCGGTCGCGACGGCGAAGAATTCGGCCGGGTTCGTCGCGCCGTACGGCTGGAGGGGCGGGCGCTCGGTGCCGGCGCGCAACGCTCCGTACGCCTCGGTGCACACCTCGACCCACCGGTCGAAGTCACCGCGACGAGCCAGCGGCGGGGTGCCGTCGAGAAGGTCGTCGAGCATGTCGAGCTTGTGTGCGAACTCGTGGTACACGACGTTGTGCCCGCGCCCGGGACTGCGCGCCGCGTCCCGCGCCTGGTCCCACGCGAGCAACACCGGACCGCGGCGATCGTGCGCTTCGCCGAGCACGGGGATGATGCCGTCGGTCACGGTGCCCCGGACGGGACCGGCCGAGACCCCGCGCGATTGCATCGCCGTCGGGTACACGATGATCGCGCCGACCTCTCGATATTCGTCGACGCTCAGGCGAAGAACGAGCAGCGCGGCCTGCGTCGCAATAGTCACCGTGATCTCGTCGTCGAGCGCGAATCCTCGGGCTGCCTCCCAGTGCTTGTGCCGCAGCAGCCAGTCGCTGCGCGCCTCGAGGAGCTCGCGTTCGTCGGCATCCAGCGCCTGCCACACGGCGACATGCTCCTCGACGATGTGCATCCAGTCGTCGGGGAGTCCTCTCCGGCGGTGCAGCACGTGTCAGTCGCGGTACTCGGGGGTGCGTTTCTCCTTGCGGGCGCGGACGGCCTCCTCGAAATTCTGCGTCGTGAGGCGCACATAGAGCTGGGCGATGCCTTCGTGGTCCATGTGCGCGTGCAGGCTCGCGGCATCGAGGCTCGACCAGAGCATTCGCTTGGTGACCTCGACTCCGACGCGCGAGAAGCCGATCATTCGCTCCGCGACGGCATAGCACTGGTCGAGCAGCTGGCCGCCGGGGACGACGCGGGACACGAGACCGATGCGCTCCGCCTCCGCGGCGTCGACGTCGCGCCCGGTGAGCATGATGTCGAACGCGCGCGCCGAGCCGATCTCACGGGGCAAGAGGTAGGAGATGCCGAGCTCGCTCGCGGTGAGTCCGTTGTTGATCCCCGCGGCCCGGAAGTACGCAGCGTCCGACGCGATGCGGATGTCGCACGCACACGCCAGGCAGAAGCCGCCGCCGATGGCCGCGCCGTTGATCGCGCCGATCACGGGTTGGTGCATCTTGCGAATCGCGGTGATCACGTCGTCGAGCAGTTCGAGCGCGCGGCGGGCAATCGAGGTGACGGTCAGGCCGTCGATGTTCGGCACGATGCCCGCGTCCTCGAGGTCGGCGCCCGAGCAGAAGCCGTGACCGGCGCCCGTGAGCACCACGACGCGTACGTCGTTGTCGTGGCTCAGCGTCTCGAGCGCCTCCCGGAGCGGGATCATCACGTCGAACGCCATCGCGTTCATCCGCTCCGGTCGGTTCAGCGTCACCAGCGCGACGTGCGGGCGGGGCTTTTCTATCTCGACGAATGACATGGTTCCTCGGACTCGGTTCGCGTTCGGTCTTCTCGGAGACGATCAGGGCAGGATGCCGGCGTGACGCACCGGCCGGAAGGGACCCGAGGCGCGGTTCTCGCTCAACGTCAGGCCGTGGAGCAGGGTGTTACGCAGGTCGCGGGGGTCGATGACGTCGTCATAGCCCATGCCGCTCGCGCTGCGAAAGGCCGCGGCCGCCTGCTCTTCGGCTATGCGCGCCGCCTCCTCGCCCGTGAGCTTCGCGGACGCCGCTCCGCTCGACGCGGGCAGCGCGCCGAGCGTGATCGCAGGGAAGGTGAGCGAGATGGTCTGGCTGTCGAAGGGGTTCATGCCCATGATCGACGAGCCGAACCCGAACGCCTTGCGGACCGTCACGTGCAACTTCGGGCCTCGCAGCCGATGCTGCGCCGCGAACATGCGCGCCACCGCTCGCAGTGCGCCCGCGCGCTCGGCCTGCGTTCCGGCCATGACGCCGGGATTGTCGGCCAGGAAGATGCACGGCAGATGGAACGCGCCCGCGACGTCGATGAAATGCGCGGCCTTCCCCGCGGCGGCGGTGTCGACGGTGCCGGCGCGCACGGTCGGATC
>DATCCI010000499.1:0-2695 GCA_036511415.1 Acidimicrobiia bacterium | reverse complement strand
TCGCCGGCTTCGGGTCGCGTGAATGCAGGTGGTTCGGTCGCAAACGGCCGCGGTGCGTCCTCGTCGCGCGTCTGGTCGAACGTCTCGACGTGCCGGATGCTGGCGGCGTCGAACAGTTCGGGAAGTACCACGCCGTCGCGCCGGCGTCGCAGCCGGTAGCGCGGACCGGCGGGGGTCGTCATGACCTCGCAGATCTCGAAGCCGTCGACCCAACGATCGCCGAAGCGCCCGCGCACTTCGACCGCGATCTCCGTCGCGCTCGCGCTGGGGTTCCACGGCTCCCGCTCCGCTTCGCGTAGGTCGAGGACCGGTTCGGGACCGGTGGGCATGGAACCGCCGATCACCCGCTCGCGGGCTTCGAACGATTCGGCCGGCGCATCGAGGGGAGGGTTCGACGCCGGGGGCGTGAGCGCGGCCGTCGCGACGGCCGCGGCACTGTCGGTGATCACGTGGCCGAGTTGGGTAAGCGTCTCGACCATCAGCCGGCGCTCGATCCGATCGGCTTCGATGTACTCGATGACGTGATCGCACATACTCGTCACGACTTCGAGCAGGCGTAGGAACTCCGAGGGCAGCTCGAGGCGCGCCGCGTCCGCGTGCGTTTCGGTGGGCGTTTCGGTTGGCGCCTGGGCCGCCGGCCCGGCCGCCGTCGCGGGCGGCTCGGCCGCCACCACGGGGCGCACCCACGACGCGCCCACTGGCGGCATGTCCGGCGGTGGGCCCGCGGGCGGTGCGAGCGACTCGTCGAAGAGCCCTTGCGGCGGCCAGCTCGACGTCCGGGCCGCCGCGTAGACGCCGCCCGGGCCGACCGCTCCCGGCTTCGTTCGAGCCTTCCACCATCCGCGCATTGCGCCGCATCGTACGACGGCTGCGGCCGTTCGCGATGTATTCCCTCGGGATCATGTGTTCCCTCGGGCCCATCCCGGATCTTGGCATCCCGGATTCGACGACCCGGATTCGACAACCCGGACTTGGTCAGTGCCGATCGCGCGCGGCGCGGTCGGCTTCGATCGCCGCGCCCGCCTCGATCAGCTCCTCCGCGGTCAGTCCGCCGGGCAGACCCTCACCGCGGAACATCCCCGAGGTCGGTCCCGATCCGCCGAGCGCGTTCGCGGCGAGGACCACCGCGGCGCTGTTCCAAGTGGGCTGCTCGGCGGTGAAGTACTCGCCCCACTCGTCGTAGCGATCGCCTTCGAAGTTCATGCCCGTCCAGTAGGAGCCGTCGTCGTGCCGGAGGAACTGCACCCATTCGAACAGGGTGCGCGCGCGCTCGTGCAGACCGATTGCATCGAGCGCCATCACCAGCTCGCAGGTTTCCGCGGCGGTGATCCAGGGCTGGTCGGAAACGCAGCGTACGCCGCGGCCGGGCGCGACGAACGTGTCCCACTTGGCGGCGAGCCGCGCCTCGGCGGCATGGCCGCGCAACACACCGACGAGGATCGGGTAGTACCAGTCCATCGCCCAGCGATCCTTGTCGAGGAACCGATCGGGACGGTGCGCGATCGCGATGGCCAGCGACCCCAACGACAACTCCCAGTCGGGCCGTTCACGACCGAGGCGCTCCGCGGCGGCGATCGCACAGCGCAACGACGAGTAGATGCTCGACGATCCCGTGAGCAGCGCTCCCTTGCCGTCGACCCGTGCCGGATCGGCGTCCCACTCGATCTCGCCGGTGGGATGCTGGTTGTCGAGCGCGAAGTCGATCGCCCGCTCCACGACCGGGAACATCGATTCGAGGAATCCCGAGTCGCGCGTGCACAGGTAGTGATGCCACACGCCGTTGGCGACGTAGCTCGTGACATTGGTGTCGAGCGTGTGTTCCTTGACATCGTCGCCCATGTAGTACGCGTGCCAGGAACCGGAATCGTGCTGCGTGCGCGTCAGCCATTCGAACGCGCGGTCGGCTTCGGCGAACCGCGCACCGACGTCGAGCGCCATCGCAGCCTCGACCAGGTTCCACGGATCGGTGTGATGCCCGGGCGCCCACGGGATGTTGCCGTCGCGCAGCTGCACCGACGCGATCGCGTCGATCGTCTGGCCGATCTGCGCGCGCGTCAGCAGTCCGTCGACCTCGGGGAGCTCGTGATCAACCAAGGCTCCGCTTCCCCCATTTCGCCATCGTCGGGGCGACTTTCTCGCCGTACAGCACCACGCTCTTGCCGAGCACGGGGTTCAGCGCCCGTTCGGTGACCCGGGCCCAGCGCGGGTTGTGCTCGATGAGGTCGCACAAGAAGGCGTGATAGCGGCGGACCGGTGCCGCTTCGGTGTTGTCGAGTCCGTATGCGCATTTCAGCCACCAGTACGGTGAGTGGAACGCGTGCGCGTGGTGCGAACCCCGCAGGAGCAGACCGGATCGTTCGAGCTTCAGCTCGAGCTCGTGCTGGCGGTAGATGCGGACGTGGCCACCCGGCGTGTCGTGGTAGTGCCAGTTGATTGCCCACGCCACGCGCTCGGGCCAGCGCGTGGGAACGGTGGCCGCGATGCGTCCGCCGGGGCGGAGCACGCGGGCGATCTCGGTGAGCGCGCGCTCGTCGTCCCAGACGTGTTCGAGCACTTCGGACACGATCACGCGGTCGAACGCGTCCGACGGGAACGGGAGGTCGAGCGCGTCGGCATTGACCACCCCGGCCCATTGCTCGTACGTGGCTTCGCCGGCCGCGACCATCGCGCCCGCGACGGCGCCGACATCTTTCAG
>DATCCI010000498.1:0-5488 GCA_036511415.1 Acidimicrobiia bacterium | reverse complement strand
AAATCGTGCGACTCCGGTCGGAAGGTCACGCGCTCAGCTCGTCGCCTGCTGTTCGGCCGCCTGCTGCTCGGAGGCGTGATCGGCGATGGCCTTCATGATCGCGTTGGACGCGCGATTCACGAACTCGCCCCCGCTGCCCGTGACCCAGTCGCACGATGCTTGGGGCCGTTCGAGTTGGCCGGTGAAGTGCGGCATCACGTACTGCGCGAACAACTCGAAGCTGTGCTGCGTCGCGGCCGGGCTCGCCCAGTCGTGGCCGAACAGCAAGAAGGTGCCGAACCCGCCTGACTCGTCGACGAGTGACTCGATCTTCGCGATCGCGTCGTCGGGGGTACCGATGACTGCGAAGCCGTCCTCGTCGACGTTGGCGATGATCTCCTCCGGAGTATCACCTCGGGTCGGGCCCGTCGGAAGCACGTGGGTGAAGTACTTCGAGAACGGCACGATGCCGTACGCGACGTCGGCGCGCGCCTGCTCCTTCGTCTCCGCGAGATGCATCGGTCCGACGAGTCGCCACTTGGACCGTTCTGCAGTGTGACCGTGCTGCGCAGCTACGTCGTTCCACGTCTGCCAGTGGGTGCCGATCGCGTCGAAGCCCTGCTTCGTCGTCGCCGCGATCGAGAGCAGCCCTGTGCCGTGCCGGCCCGCGGCTTTGGCGCCGGTCGGAGAGATCGACGCCGCGATCGCGACCTCGAGGTTGGGTTCGCTGTACGGCCTCAGCTGGAGTCGCGCGTCCTGCAACGTGAACCAGTCGGTTTGCTTCGTCACCGTCTCGCCGCGCAGGAGCGCCATGATCGCGTCGAGCGCCTCGTCCATGCGCGGGCGTTGCAAGTCGGCGGGGATACCGAGCATGTGCGCGTCGGACGTCAGCTGGCCGGGCCCGCAGCCGAGCATGGCGCGACCGCGCGTGAGGTGGTCGAGCAGCACGAACCGGTCGGCGAGCATCAGCGGATGGTGGTAGGGAAGCGAGTTCACGCCGCTGCCCAGCCGGATGTACTTCGTGCGCGCGGCCGCGGCCGCGATGAACACCTCGGGCGACGAGATGATCTCGTAGCCACCCGAGTGGTGCTCGCCGATCCACACCTCGTGGAAGCCGATGCGATCGAGGTGCTCGATCAACTCGAGGTCGCGTTCGAACGCGAGGGTCGGGTTCTGCCCGGTCGGATGGAACGGGGCCATGAAGAGTCCGAAGCGCATCCACCCATTCGACCCGCGACTTGACCGGACGGTCAACTTGGCACCGGTGCCGCGAGCGGCGCGCTACGGAAGCTGTGGCGTGATCCACCCCTCCAGCGCGGGACCGCTCTCGTAGCTCGTGATGAGCGCGTAACGCGGTGCCGTTCCGTTGTGCACGACGACGTGCCACAGCCGTTGCGTGTCGATCACGACGCGTGCCCCTTTGTGCAGCGGAACCCGCGCTTCGGTTGCCGGATCGGGAAGACCGTCGGCGCCGGTGTCCATCAAGAGCATGTAGCTCGTCGGATTGTCGGTGAGCTCCAGCCACATGCGTACGACCCAGCCGTCGGTCGGCGGATTGAAGCGATTGTTGTCGTCGCGATGGAAGCTGCGCATCGCGAGGTCGTGTGGCTGCGGCTCGAGCTTGATCGTGCGGACGCGACCGAAATCGGCGCCGACGCTCTCGACGTACCGCTTGATGGTCGGGCACTTCGACGCGTTGCTCGTGAACCGCGCGCCTTTGTCGGGCCGTTCGTCGCCCGTGTTCCAAAAGCCGCGGCAGTCGAGCTCGCCGTCGGCAGTGGCGATGGGCGCGAAGTTGGTGTCGCCGCCGCTCTTCCAGTCCATGTACTCCAGGTCGAGGTATTCGTGGGCCGGAATCTCGAACGGGAGATCGGTCAACCGCACGAACCCGCGCGCGGCGAGGGCGTCGAGCCGCGGGTGCGGAGTGTCGAGCGGGATCTCGCACGACCAGTGGTCGGCAGTCGGCCAGAAGGAGTCGACCTCGGGCGTCGCCATGCGTGCGAGTCTACGGTCCGTCGGGTCGTGATCAGGGACGCAGACCGTAAGTGGTTGCACCTGTCCGCAGGACGCGCGCCGCGATCTCGGCGAACTCGCACAGGAGAGGCCGGGTGTCGCGCGGATCGATGATCTCCTCGACGAGGAACGCCTCCGCGGTCTTGAACGGCGACTGGCGTGCCACGAGCCGCTGCTCGATCTCGGCTCGGAGCGCGTCGCGATCGGCCGCCGCTTCGAGCTGGGCCTTGTACGCGGCTTCGATGCCACCCTCGAGGGGAAGGCTGCCCCAGTTCCCCGACGGCCACGCGAACCGGTACGAGAGCCGCGACGCGTCCTGGTGGGCAGCGCCCGCGACGCCGTACACCTTGCGCACGATGACCGAGCACCACGGCGTTGTCGCCTGGTAGATCGCGGCCAGTGCACGCGCGCCGTAGCGGATCGTCGCCGCCTTCTCGGCGTCGGTGCCGATCACGAAGCCGGGATTGTCGACGAGATGCACGACGGGGAGATGGAACGTGTCGGCGAGATCGACGAAGCGCGTCACCTTCTCCGACGCGGCCGCGGTCCAGCCGCCCGCGTAGAAGTACGGATCGTTCGCGAGCACCGCGACCGGACGGCCGTCGAGGCGCGCGAGCCCGGTAACCGCGCTGCGGCCATTGAAGCGTCCGAGCTCGAGCCACGAGTCGTGGTCGACGACCGCCTCGATGATCGCTCGGACCTTGTAGACCTTGCGCCGGTCCCGCGGGATGGCGTGCAGGAGCGACTCGTCGCGCCGGCCCGGATCGTCGTCGACGTTGCGGACACAGGGCGGGAGCTCGTCGACCGACGACGGAAGGTAGGAGAGGAACCGGCGGACGCGCGCGAACGCATCGGCCTCCGTCGCGACTTCGTCGTCGACTGCTCCGTTGCGCGTGTGGATCGCGCTCCCACCGAGGGTCTCCTTGTCGACGTCCTCGCCCAGGCGCGCGACCACCGGCGGCCCCGCGACGAACAGCTGTGATGTTCCCTTCACCATGAGGCTGTAATGGCTGGTGACGACGCGTGCCGCGCCGAGACCGGCGACGGAACCGAGACAACACGAGACCACGGGCACCGTCGCCAGGTTCGCGACGACGTGCTCCCAGCCCGGATTGAAGGGCACGAACGATCGCCGTTCGGTCTCGAGCGACTTCACCGAGCCGCCGCCGCCCGAGCCGTCGACGAGCCGCACGATCGGCATTCGCAGGTCGTGCGCCATACGTTCGGCGTACACCTGTTTCTGGAAGATCGACGCGTCGGCCGCGCCACCGCGCACCGTGAAGTCGTCACCGCCGACCACGACCGGACGCCCGTCGACGCGACCACGCCCCATGACGAAGTTCGCCGGCGTCACGTCGACGAGGTTGCCGTCGTCGTCGTACGTCGCGCGGCCTGTGAGCGCACCGATCTCGTGGAAGGTCGCGGCGTCGAGCAGCGCGTCGATCCGCTCCCGAACCGTCAGCTTCCCCTGCGCGCGGTGGCGCTCGACCTTCTCCGCGCCTCCCATGCGTCGCGCGAGTTCGTTGCGCCGTGCCAGCTCCTCGAGCTCCGGCTCCCAACTCATGCTTTAGGTTCGGATCACGAGGGCGCCGGGCGTGACGAGGTCACAGGGGAAGGTTGCCGGTCGCGGCCGCGGTGCTGCCGTGGTCGCGGAACGCGGAGATCGCGCGTTCGGCGGTGCGCATGAGGTGGATCTCGTCCGCACCGTCGGCGAAGCGCGCCCACCGGGCATGCAGGAACATGTCGGCGAGCGGCGTGTCCTTGGAGTAACCCAGCGCGCCGTGTACCTGGATCGCCCGGTCGATGATCCGGTTGAGCGCGTTCGCGACGAAGTGCTTCGTCATCGACACCTCGCTCTTGAAGTCTTCCTTGCGATCGATCTTGTACGCGGAGTGCAGCACCATGAGCTTGCACTGGTAGAGCTCGATCGTCGACTCGGCGATCATCCACTGGATGCCCTGCTTCTCGGCCAGGAGCGAACCGTGTGAGAAGCGGTTGAGCGATCGCTCGACCATCAGGTCGAGCGCGGTCTCGGCCTGCGCGATCCAGCGCATGCAGTGCGCGAGCCGGGCCGGACCGAGGCGGTACTGGCCGAGCAGGTGGCCCTGCCCGCGGCCGCCGAGCATCTGGTCGTTGTGCACGCGGAGATCTTCGATGCGTATCTCCGAGTGGCCTCCGGGACCGTGCATGGTCTCGATCTCACGCACCTCGGTCCAGCCGTCGGACGGCAGGTCGACGATGAACGCGGTGTTCGCGGCCTGCGGGATGTCGGGTTCCTGCTCGGTCCGGGCGATCAGGATCGCGAACCGCGCGCGATGGGCGTTGCTGATGAACCACTTGTGGCCAGTGATGACCCACTCGTCGCCGTCGGGATAACCCCACGTCTTGATCAAGGTTGGGTCGGAGCCGGCGACTTCGGGCTCGGTCATGGCGAAGCACGACGCCGACGTTCCTTCGCACAGCGGCTTCAGGTATTTCTGTTTCTGTTCCTCGGTGCCCCAGTGCAGCAGCGTGTGCATGTTGCCCTCGTCCGGTGCCTGCGCGTTGATGGCGAACGGTCCGAAGCTCGTGCGCGCCGCCTCGGCCTGCACCATTGCGAGCTCGACGTGGCCCAGCCCCATGCCGCCCCATTCCTCGGGCATGTGTGGCAGCCAGAGCCCGCGCTCGCGCGCCGCGGTGCGCATCTCGACGATGCCGTCGATGAGTTGCTTGCGATCGTTGCGGTCCCAGCGCTTCTCGATGGGACGCACCACCTCGTCGATCAGCGACCGCACGCGGTTGCGGATCTGTTCGAGCTCGGGCGAGAGGCTGAAGTCGATGGCCATGTGGGCAGTGTCGTGCGGCCTTGACCAACTGGTCAAGGTGGTGCTCGAAGCGATCTGCGCCGTGCGCAGCGTCCGGCAGAGCCCGGCGGAGTGTCGGGTCCGTCTCGCTAGTCTCGCCGGCGTGCGTGCCGCCGTCGCCCGACGTGGTGTCCTCGTGGTGGAAGACGTCGCCGAACCCGTGCCCGGTCCGGGCGACGCACTCGTCGCGGTCAGGGCGTGCGGCATCTGCGGCTCCGACCTGCACGCGTTGCACTACGCCGACGAGCTCGCGGCGATTGCCCGGGAGCTCGTCGCACCCTCGACGTTCGATCCGGCGCGCGACTTCATCATGGGTCATGAGTTCACCGGAGAGGTGCTGGAGCTCGGACCGCAGACCGAGGGTTCGCCGGTGAAGCCCGGCGATCTCGTCACTTCGTTGCCGATCGCGCTGACGCCGGGCGGCATGGAGCCGGTCGGCGCGTACTCGAACGTCTACAACGGTGCGTACGCCGACCGCATGCGACTGACCGCGGCGATGTGCATGAAGATTCCGAACGGTCTCGACCACCGGCGCGCTGCGCTCACCGAGCCGATGGCCGTCGGCCGCCACGCTGTCGCGCGCGTCGCGATCACGCCCGCGGAGGCCGCGGTGGTGCTCGGTGCCGGGCCGGTCGGTCTCGCGGTCGTGGCCG
>DATCCI010000497.1:0-3104 GCA_036511415.1 Acidimicrobiia bacterium | reverse complement strand
CGCGTCGGCGTCCACCCGATCCACTTCGGGCGCGCCGTTCTTCGCGTAGAGGGCGGCGTCGAGCGTGTCGCCGACGGCCGCCAAGCGATCGTCGCCGAGTCGCTCGCCCAGCGCGCGCGCGTACTCCCGAGGGGTCTCGGCGCGAGCTCGGGCCCGGCCCGCTTTGCGGCCCGCCCGCTCCAGCCGGTGGAGCGCGCTCGCACTCCACGACGCGCGCCGGGCCCGGCGCCGGCGGGCCGCATCGACGACCTGGGGCGTGGCCGCGGCGAGGAGCATGAACAGTACGACGGCGATCGTGAGTGGCACCGCGTCGCGTCGCGCGTCGGCCAACCAGGATCCGCCGGACGTCGTATCCCCCGCGAGCGGGACCGAAGCGGTCGGGTCGAAGCCCTGCCAGCCGATGCCGGGGAAGTAGATCTCGGCCCAGGCGTGCGCATCGCGCTCACGCACGACGAACCGGCCCGTGAGCGCGTCCCGGCTTCCCGGAACGAAGCCCGTCACGAGCCGGGCGGGGATGCCCACGCTGCGCGCCAGTACTACCAGGCTGCTCGCGATCTGCTCACACCAACCGATGCGACTGCGGAACAAGAAGTCGTCGACCACGTCGACGTTCGACGGCGACAACGGCGCGTTCAGCGAGTACTTCGTGTTCGCTCCCAGCCAGCTCTCGATCGCGCGCACCTTGTCGAAAGTCGTCGTCTCGCTCGCGGTGATCTCGCGTGCGAGGTCGACCACCCGTGGCGTCGTCGTACCCTTCGGCAGCTGGGCGTACTGGGCCTTGATCGCGGTGGGAACCGGCGTCGCGTCGGCCGAACGCAGCTTCGCCTCGGTCACAGGGATGCTGCGGCTGACGACGGTGTACACCGCGCCCTTGCCGAACCCTGCGCCCGATTCACCCGCGACCCGCAGGGTGCCGTCGGGGAGGCGGATGAGGGGCTTGTCGGTCTCGACGAGCCTCGCGCTGGGCGCGGCGAAGACGACGTCGGTGAAGCCGACATCGATATGGAACGTCTGACGGAACTCGGTGCCGTTCTGGGCGCCCGCGTCGAACGGGTCGGCCGGGACGGGAACCTTCGTGCCGTCGTGGTCGAGGAAGTCCTCCGGGTCGTCGCGGAACGTGCTCGACCAGCTCGAGCCCTCGTTCGAGTGCGCGTTATAGACGTCGAACGTCTCGCCCCGCCAAAAGTCGGGATGCGACGCGTCGACGGTGAAGACGACCGCATCCGACAGGCGGGGTCGCGTCGTCAGGCCGAGCTCACCGCTCGACTGCAACGACGACGGCGCGCCGAGGATGCCGTCGGCGGTCGGATCGAGCCCGGGCCATACGTGACGACCGAGTCGCGCGGTCACCGTCGGCACCAATGCCACCGAGGCGACGACGACCACCACCGCGATCACCGCGGCCGTGCGGGCGGTCTCGCCGACCCGGCCCGGGAGACGCGTACCGCCGGCGAGTGCCGGAACGGTCTCGGCGTCGGCCCGATCCACGAGCACCAGCGTGAGCATCGTCGCCGCGGCCCAGATCACGAGCAGCCAGCTCCGATCGGTCCCCGCGTACGACGCGTGCCGCAACGCGGCCAGACCGCCGAGACCGAGGAGCAAGACCGTCACCCGCCGCGTCGGGATCGAAGGGAGTGCGAGCACGCCGAGGCCGGCCGCCAGCGCACCGGCGAGCGCGCCGACGATCCACGGGATGTGCGCGTGCTGGGCCGCGATGCCGCCCATGGAGCCGAGGGCGGCCGCGGCCGGGATGGCGACGACCCGGAACGGCGCCGCAACCCGCGGAGAGTGCTTCGAGGAGTCGCGGCGCGGGTCGACGCGGTTCACGCCTGCACCGCTCACGCCCGCACCACCTCGGTCGGACAATCGTCCGGCGGCTCGTGCGGCGGACCGGGCGCGGCCCGGGCGAGCCGGCGTCCGAGGTCGCGCGCATCGGCAACCATCTTGCCGACCGCCATCCCCTCTTCGAACGTCCCGCACCACACGACCCCGCCGGTCGCGAGGGTCGCGGTCCCGATCCCCGCAGCCCGGCTCGCCGCCGCCTCCGGCGCGCTCCCCCGCAGGTCGACCACGATCGCGATCCCGAGTGCCGGGGGCGGCTCGTGCTCGCGCACCACGATTTCTCCGCGGCGCGCGCTCGTCGGCCAGTGCACGAGCCGCGCCGCATCTCCCGGCGCGTAGGGGCGCACGGAACGCACCGTGTCACCTCCGCCCCGCACCACCAGCGGTGACCCGCTCGACACGCGCTCGCCGGGCACCGGCTGCAAGATCGCGCGCGCGACGCTCGGCCGGGGCGCGACCACGATGGGAGCCGCCAACACGACCCGGACCGTGCGCGTACGTACGAAGACGCCGAGCGGAGCGGAGGTCCGCAATTGCACGCGCACCGATCGGAACACCCCGCGGCGTGTCGCCGAGTGCGGGAGCCGGGCATCGGCCGGTGCCGCGGTACGCCACCAAACGCCCGGCGGATCGAGCGCGCGCACGTCGAGCCGCGACGCGCGTCCGGTGATCCGGATCCGCAACTCGACGGCATCACCGGCGGTCGCATCGGTCGGCGCGACCGCCGAGACGTTCAAGCGCGCGAGCGCCCAGATCGGCCAGACGACACCGATGACGAACAACGTGAACGCGAACACGCCGACCGCGACCACCGCTTGCTGACCGGTCGCGGCTCCGGCGGCCACACCGTACGCGCCGAGCGTGAAGAGCACGATCGAAGTGAGGGTGAGATCACCCGGACCCTGGTGACCGGGAGCGCCGCGCAACGCGGCACCCGGACCTCGACCGTCCGAACCCGCGGGGTCGGTCGCCACCTTCGAGGTTGCGGAGTCGCTCACCCGTTCGGCGCGGCGATGCGTTCGACGATCTCGGTGATCACGCGCGCGCCGGCGGCGACGTCGACGCCGTTCGCGAGCACGATGCGATGCGCGAGCGACGCGGACGCGACCGCCTTGACGTCGTCGGGAGACACGAAATTGCGCCCGACGACGGTGGCGTGCGCCTGCGACGCGTGCAGCAGGCTGAGGCTCGCGCGCGGCGAGGCACCGAGCGCGACGCCGGGATGGTTCCTCGTCGCGTCGGCGACGTCGAGCACGTAGTCG
>DATCCI010000496.1:0-8763 GCA_036511415.1 Acidimicrobiia bacterium | reverse complement strand
CGAGGGACCCGCGATCGATCGCGGTGGCTTGTCCTCGGTATCCCCGGGCGACCATCGCCAGATACACCTCTTCGGAGAGGGCGTGGGCCTTGCCGAACGTCGCGCCGGCGGTCGCGGCGACGAACGCGCGTCCGCGCGCCACGTCGCGGTCGCGAGGAGCGCGAGCCTTGCGGGCCTCGTACATATCGGCGACGGAGGTGAGGAGGTGGAAGAGGTACCGGTACGCGAGACCGAGCACCAAGACGAATGCACGCGGCACGCGGAGCGCCCGCAACGCGGCCAGGAGCCGCGGCCAGGGTGTCGTGATGGTGAGGAGGACGACGACGGAAATCGAGGTCGCCGCGCGCATGACCATGAGCGCGGCGGCGGTCAGACCTTGCGCGGTGAAGCCCACGGGCGTGCCGAACCACGTGCCGAGGGGTACGACGATGTGGCCGGGCGTGATGACACTGAGTGCGGCGGGAATCGCAACCACCCCGGTGAACAGCGGTACGAAGAGCCACACTCGCCGCACGAGGAGCCGCGCCGGAACTCGCGATGCCGATGCCGCCAACACTGTCGACGCGTAGAGTCCGACCAGCACCGAGACGTGCCTGGTGAACGCCGCGACCAGCAGGAGCGCCACGGCCGATCCGACCTTGACGCGCGCGTCCGCGCGTTGCAGGAACCCGTCCTCGCTCGCGAGATCGGAGGAGAACATCGTCGCGCGCAGCACCCGGCCGGCTCCGGCGATCGTCTTGTCCACGAAGTCGCCTTTCGCGCGCCGGCCACAGCACGCGCACGGACCCAGACGGGGCTCGGGTTCGATCAACCAGGCGGGGGTGGTCATCGAACGGCCGATCGCACTCGGGCTATCAGCGACACCACGGCGAAGGCGACGCCCGAGATCGCTGCCATCCCTACCAGGGCGGAAACGATGTAGCCGACCGCCGGATGGGCGTCGTGGCTGAAGTCGTACCCGTGGAAGAGCGCGTGGTGCCAGAACCCGGCGTAACGCGCCAAGCCGTCGGGAACGGCCTGCAGGTGGTTCTTGTGCAGATCGAGAGCGCCGGGCGCATCCTCGCCGAACGCGCGGCCGTGCGCGAGCAGCCCGAGCGGCGTGAGGAGCGCGCCGACCGCGAAGACGACTACTGCGCTGCGCCAACGTCGGCGCGACGGCGGCAGCTCGGTCGTGGCGTTCACTGCGGTTGTCGGATGATTGATGCGCAGCAGCGGAACGTTTGCGCGCTGCAGGTACGTGACGACGCCCATCGTCAACGCGAACTCGACGCCGCCCGCGACCGTGAGGTGGGCCAAGGCCATCGCGGGAATCGTCTGGCTCAGATGGAATGGCGCGTACAACGGGGTGCCGTCGGCGGTGTGGAACAGCAGTGGCTGGATGCCGAACTCGACTGCTGCGGCCAGTGCCGCCGCGTTGAGACCGACGTATCCGCCGACGCCGGCCGCGACCGCCCGCCGACGCGACGTCAGCGGTGCACGACGCGCGATCGCGAGATAAACGCCATAGCCGACGAAAGGCATGACGAACGCCATGTTCAAGGCATTCGCACCGTACGCGAGGACTCCGCCGTCGCCGAAGAACAAGGCCTGGATTGCGAGCGCCACCGACACCGCGACTACCGCGGCCCATGGTCCGAGCAGCACCGCGACGAGCACTGCACCGACTGCGTGGGCGGTCGTGCCGTCGGGAACGGGGACGTTGAACATCATGACGCAGAAGCAATACGCCGCGGCCAAGGCGGTCAGCGGCGCATAGCGATTCGTGACGACCTTGCGCACCCGACGCCCGGCACTCAGCCACACGGGGGTCATTGCGCCGGCGGCGACCGCGCACGTACTCGGGCTCAAGTACCCGTCGGGAATGTGCAAGCTCTCGCCCCCAGACAAGATGCTGCGCGTTCGCAGATGCGAACTGTTCGTATCTGAGCGATTCGCTGGATTTACTTGCAAGCGTGTTCTTGAATGAATCCACGAGCACCCGAACGTTGTTCACGCAATCACAAAATCCGCCACACACGCTCGTACCGAACACCGAGCAGCGACTCGCCCGGGCAAAGACTTGGGAGGCATCCATCATGGAACCGACGAACCGACGCGACTTCCTGAAGCACGCATCCGCGACAGCCGCAGTCGTCGGCGTCGTAGCCGCCGCACCGTTGTCAATTGTCGAGAAGGCTGCAGCCGACGACCCGAAGACTCCGGCCGTACCCGCGAGCGCGCGTGTCGACCGTCACGTCGTCGCGCACCTCCGCGATGTCCAGACCGGCGAAGTCGCGATCTACACGGGCGACCGTGAGATCACCGTGAACGACAAGCGATTGGCGGCTCTGCTCTACAAGGCGTCCCGCTGAGCCACGGCAACCGTTGGTACTCGATCTGGAAGAGGTGAGGAATGTCGTCGCATCGTGAAGCGCCCGAGATCTCCAAGGACCCCGTGGCCGACAGTACGGATCTTTATGCGTTCGTGAGCCCGGATCGTCCCGACACGGTGACGCTCATCGCGAACTACCTTCCGCTCCAGAGTCCTGCGGGCGGACCGAACTTCTACGAGTTCGGCGACGGCGTGCTGTACGAGATCCACATCGACAACGACGGCGACGGCCGCGCCGACATCACGTTCCAATTCAAGTTCAACACCGTGTTGCAGGTCGGCGGCACGTTCTTGTACAACGTCGGTCCGATCACGTCGCTCGACTCGTCCTCTTGGAACCGGCGCCAGTTCTACGACGTCACGCGCATCGACTGGAGAGTCCGGGGCAAGGGGTTCGGCAACGGCCACGGCAACGCTCACAGCGACGGTGACGGGTTCGGGTTCGGGTTCGACCCGAAGGTCACCGAGCTCCTCGACCACGTGTCGTGCCCGCCGTGCAACATCGGCCCGTTGTCGACGCCCGACTACGTCTCGCTCGCCAATGAGGCGATTCACGCCTTGCCGGGCGGGGGCCGAGTGTTCGCCGGCCAGCGCGCCGAGGGCTTCTACGTCGACCTCGGCGCGGTCTTCGACCTCGCCGATCTTCGGCCGTTCGAGCAGTTGCACGCGCACTTCGGGCTCAACGTGCCCGAGCTCACGCAACCGGCGCCGGGCGTGAACGCGACCAAGGCCGTCAACGTGCACAGCATCGCCTTGCAACTCCCGAAGAGTCAGCTCACGGCGAGCGGTTCCACGCCCACCGATGCGTCCAAGACGTCGGCCGTTGTCGGCGTCTGGACGACGGCATCGCGTCGCAAGGTCGAGTTCTCCGGCCGCCACGGACACGACCACGATCACGGCGACGGAGTCGGTCCGTTCACGCAGGTCTCGCGCATGGGCAACCCGCTGTTCAACGAAGTGCTCGTCCCGATGGAGCGCAAGGACTACTGGAACACGGAACCGCCCGCGGAGGACAACCAGTTCCTCAGCGGGGTTCAACATCCCGAGCTCGCGAATCTTCTCCCGGGCCTGTACCCGACCGTCTTCCCGCAGCTCGCCAAGCTGAACGCCTCCGGCAAGGTGCGCGCCGACCTCGTCGCGATCTTGTTGACCGGCATTCCCGGTGGCATCGTCCCCGGCTTCCCCGGCAACTCGGGTGGATCGACGGTGGCCGACCTCCTGCGCCTGAACCTGGCCATACCGCCCACGACCGTCAAGCCCAGCAACATCGGGCTGATCGGCGGAGACGCGGCCGGGTTCCCGAACGGCCGGCGCGTGTTCGACGACGTGTTCACGATCGAGCTGCGCGCGATCGCCGGCGCGACGTTCGGACTCGTCGACAAGTTGTTCACGGCCGATGCGGCCGCGACGGCCGTGTCGGACGGGTTGACGACCGACCCGCTCGACCAGGCCGCCGAGGGCACGGTGAAGTACCTGAAGGCGTTCCCCTATCTCGGCACGCCGCACAGCGGGTTCAAGATCCCCGCCCTCGCCGACGCGAGCACGTGATGGACGCCGATCACGGGCACAGCCACACGCTCGACGCGAGCGGAGACGGCACGGTGGTGCTCGACATCGGCGGGGATGTCGGCGCCATCGTGTTGCACACGCCCCATGAGCTCGCCGGCATGGAGATCGACATCTTCCGGCTGGGCGACGATCGGCCGGCCATGCACACGGCCGTGCGGGCCCGCCATCTCCCCGGCGGCCACGTGCACGCGGCGGTGTACCCGACCGTTCCCGCGGGCGACTACGTGGTTCCCGCCGTGGGCGCGCTGCCGTCGCTTCCGGTGACGGTCCGCGGGGGATACGTCACCGAGATCAGCTGGACCTGACCGAGAGCGGGCCGGGGCCCGGCGCCAAACGCCGAACCGCGGGTCTCAACAGGCGTGGGCGCGCGGGATGACCGCGATCCCGGTCCCGCCGCTCACGTAGACGCCGTCCGGCGCCGGGGCGGCGGCCGAGGTGACACCGCCCGCGATCGCGTGCGATGCGAGGGTCGTGTCGTTGAGGTCGACGCAGTCGAGATCGACCCCGCGGCTCACCCATACGGCCGATCCGTCGGGCGCGATTTCAAGTGAGTTCGGGCCGCCGACGACCTCGCCGGTGGCGGTGAGATCGGACGCGTGCAGTGCGACCGCGCTGGCCCGGGTGCCCGTCGGGAAGGTCGCCCAGAGTCGGGAGCCGGCGTCGACGAGGCCGGGGCCGACATTCGACGGTCCGCCGCCCACGTGTCCGTTCTGCCCGAGCAGCTTGCCGGTGATCGCGTCGAATTCGGTGACGCCTTCGATCTGGCGAGCCGTCGCCCAACCGACGTAGAGGCGGGTGCCGTCACTGCTCACCGCGAGCGTGCGGTACGGATTCGACGCGGGAACGACGAGCGGAACCGTTGTCGCAACCCGTCCCGCCGCCGCGTCGACACGGATCACGTTGCTCCCGGAGAGCGCCCACACCGAGCCCGGGCTGCTCGCGAGCCCTTCGGCTCCGGGCGCCGGCAGCGCGACGTCGCCGCGCGGCGCGAGCGTCGCGAGATCGAGGCTGACGAGGCGCGTGATGGCGGGCGAGCCGAAGGGCCCTGTGGATCCCGGGCCGACACCGACCCAGAGCCGGTCACCCGCGACGACGAGCGCGGTCGCGCCGGACTGGTCGGACGTCGCGACGATCTGCCGCGCCCGGAGGTCGATCCGGGCGACGCGCGCGTTCGTCGCGCCGCCGATGCGCGTCTCGATGACGAACAACGAGTCGCCCGCGACCACCGGGGTCGTCGAGAAGGAATAGCCGGCGTCGGCCGGGATCAGCTCGCGTGTCGACGGCGCCAGAGTCGTCGTCGTGGCCGGAACCTGGGCTGGCGGCGGGACGATCACCCGCCCGACGGTCGTCGGAACCACGACCGCGGGCGCCGAGCGCGTGGAAGACACGGTCGCGGGCGGCACGCTCGCCGGCGGCGTCGAGACGATCGTCCGGTGATTCGGTCCACGGTCGGCTCGCCACAACGCCACTCCCGCGCCGAGCCCGACGACTGCGACCAACACCGTGCAGGTTTGCGCGATGCGTCGGCGACGCACGAGCCGGCGGCCACGATCCAACACGACCGCGCGCGCATCCGAACTTCCGCTCGGCGTGCGCTGCGCGATCTCCTGCAGTTCGGTGCGAAGCTCATCCACGTGCATCGGACCACGACTCCTCGTCCAGGTCGTGCAGCTCGACGCGCAGCCGCGCCAGAGCCACATGCAATGTCGACTTCACGGTTCCCACCGCGCACCCCATCGCGGCCGCGACGTCGACCAGGGGAAGGTCCGCGAGGTAGCGCAACACGACCGCGATCCGCTGACGATCGGGCAGACGCCGGAGCAGTTCGTCGAGCTCATCACGCTCGACCAACGTCGGGATCGGATCCGGCTCGGGCGCCGGCGCAACGGTCTCGACCCGTCTCGAGCGCTGCCGGCGACCTCCGCGCAGCGCGACCACGTACACCCATCCTGCCGGACGCTCCATCGCCGACACCGACCGCCATTGGACGTATGCCCTTGCAAAAGCTTCCTGCGCGCTGTCCTCGGCGAGCACCGGATCCGCGAGCGCCACAGCCAGCGCCCGGCGCACGGGCTCGTAGTACTCGTCGAAGAACACCTCGTAGGACCGTGCCGCGTTTCTCACCTGCCTCAATATGGCCTGGGAACGGCCAAAGGTTCAGCCGCGGCCCCGAAAACGCTCCACTGAACGAACGACGACCTGCCCCCGGCCCTATCGTTTGACCATGGTCGAGGAGATCGCCCGGAACAAGCGCCGCAGTGTGATCGTCATTGCGCTGTTCGTTCTGATCTGGGTGGGGATCGGAGCGTTGCTGGGTGCCGTGTTCGGCGGGAGCTCGGGCTCGCCGGGCTCGGCCGTCGTCACCGGCGTCGTCATCGCCGCGGTCTTCGCGGCTTGCGCCGCGGTGTACGCGCTGACCTCGGGCAGTCGCCTCGTGCTGGCGGTGTCGGGCGCGCGTCCCGCGGATCCGCACCAGTACCAGCAGCTGCACGACGTCGTCGAGGAGATGGCGATCAGCGCCGGGCTGCCCAAGCCGGCCGTGTACGTGATCAACGACCCCTCTCCCAACGCCTTCGCGACCGGTGTGAGCCCGAACAAGGCTGCGATCACCGCGACCACGGGCCTGCTCCAGATCATGAACCGCGACGAGCTCGAGGGCGTCATCGGCCACGAGATGAGCCACATCAAGAACTACGACGTGCGGCTCATCTTGGTCGTGAGCACCCTGATCGGGTTCGCGGGTCTGCTCGCGAGCCTGGTGTGGAGATCGGCGTTCTTCATGCGTCCCCGCGGTCGCGACGGGGGACAGATCGTGATCCTGATCATTGCCGCCGGAGCCCTGCTGACAGTCGTCGCGGTCATCGTCGGACCGCTGATCCAGTTCGCGTTGTCGCGCTCACGCGAGGAGCTGGCCGACGTCAGCAGCGCCAACCTGACCCGCAACCCCACCGGGCTGATCCACGCGTTGCAGAAGCTCGAACAGAACGACGAGCCGTTCGCCCGTTTCAATCACGCGACCGCGGCGATGTGCATCGACGACCCGCTGCAACATCACGAAGGCTGGTCGCACCGCCTGTTCGACACGCATCCGCCGATCGAGGAGCGCATCGCAATCCTCGAGAGGATCGCCCACGGGCAACCCGCCTGATCAGCTTCGGTCTCGTGCGGGCGCGTGGTCGCCGGCCTTCACACGCGTGACCGAACCGCTTGCAGCCCGTAGCACTCGATCGCGTTCGTGCCGAGAATGCGCGCTTGGTCGGCGGACGCGAGTGGCGCGATCCGTTCGCGTAGCTCGTCGAGGACGCCGGGGTGGTACTCCGGGTGCGGGTAGTCGGACGCCCACAGGATCCGATCGGTCCCGAGCTTCTCGGCGGCCGCGGCGAGGTTCCACTCCTCGGGCTCGAAGCTCACGTAGCACTGGCGCGTGAAGTACTCGCTCGGCAGCAGCGAGAGCCAGCGCCGCTCGAGCGGGAAGGCCTGAACCTGTTCGTCCATGCGTTCGAGCACCGAGGGCATCCAGCCGCCACTCGACTCGAGGAACACCAGCTTGAGCCGCGGGAAGCGCTCGCAGACCCCGCCCATCAGCAAGCGACCCATCGTGACGATCATGTCGACGGGATTGCCGACCGCCTGACCGAGCGCGGAGCCTCCGTGGATCTCGTCCATCGCCATGTTGGTGACCGTCGCGTTCTCGCTGACGGCGACCAGCCCGAACTTGCGGCACGCTCCGGGCGTGTCGACGTGCACCGCGGGATGGAACGCGACCGGCACGCCGAGCTCCTCGCACGTCGACCAGAAGTCGTCGTAGACGTGATGGTTGAACGGAAGCTCGTCGACGTACGCGGAGGGCCGCACGAACACCGCGCTCAAACCTCGCGCCACCGCGTGCTCGACCTCGGCGCACGCGCGCGCAACGTCTTGGAGCGGCACGGCCGCGACCCCGAACAGCCGGGTGGGCTCGTAGGCGCAGAACTCGGCGAGCCAGTCGTTGTAGGCGCGTTGGCAGTCGGCGACGAACGTCGCATCTCGCAACGCGGGGATCTCGTCGCACGGTCCGAAGAACATCGCCAGGCTCGGGTACAGCACCGCCGCGTCGATGCCGTCGGCGTCCATGTCGGCGAGGCGCGCCACGGGATCGCGCCCGCCCGGACGGCGGAGTCCTTCCAACAGGTCGTAGAACTGGCGCGGCGTCATGCCGACCGCGGCCGCAATCTGGTCGTGCAGCTCCCGGCCTCCGCCCCGCACGCCGCCGCCGACGTGGATGACGTCGTAGATCTCTTCGATCACTTCCTTGTGCGGCACCCAGTCGCCCCAGCGGTCGTGGTCGATCCGCTCCGCCGTCCAGATGTCGTTCGGCTCCTCCATGATGTGGCCGTCGCCGTCCACGATCGTGCTGCCCGTCACCCCGCGATCATCCCGCGCCAAGCGTCGACTGAAAAGAGCTACCCCGAGGAATGGTTCTCTAGCCTGACGACGTGAGCGAACACACCGAATCGTTAGTGGTCGGGGAGTACCTCCTTGCGGTCGAGGGATTCGCGATGATCCGCAACTGCGTGACGACGCCTTCAGCCGCCCGGCCGAGAGTGGCCGAGATACGCGACATCGTCGCGACCTTCGACGAGCTCCCGTACTCGCTGACCATTCCGTTGACCGAGCACGGAGTCGAGGACGGCTATACGAGATGGGCCCCGAGGTACGACGGCCCGAATCCCGCAATCGCATGCGAACAGCCGATCGTGGATCGCATGATCGCGGAGGCGCATCCGGGTGTCGCGCTCGACGCGGCGTGCGGTACCGGCCGGCACGCTGCCGAGCTGGCCGAG
>DATCCI010000495.1:0-2215 GCA_036511415.1 Acidimicrobiia bacterium | reverse complement strand
GCACGGGATGGTCCACTCGCCGCCGCCCGGCCCGTCGAGCACGAGGCGCGCCGTGTGCCCCGATCGAGCCGAGCCACGCACCGCGAGGGCGAGCGGAAGCGACCTCATCGCGAGCTCGGCCATAGTGCGCATGACTTCGGCGTCGGGTAAGGCGGGGTCGCGGCCGAGCGCCCGGCGGACATCGTCGTGGTGCGTCCACGTCTCGAACGCACGGATCACGAGCGTGTCGTCGCGGCGGTATCCGGCCACACGCCGATCGGCCGGGAGTTGCTCGCGCAAGCCCTCGAGTCGCCCGCGGGTGCGCCGGAAGCGCGTCACGGTCTCGGCGAACGGCTCCTCGACCCGCCCGGCGAGATCGCGGGCGGTGATCGCTTCGACCTCGTCCGGCCCGATGTGCACACTCGCCGGGTCGGAAGCGGCCTCGACGAACGCGCGATCGATCGCCTCGACGTGCTGCACGAGCTCACGCACGGTGAGACCGTTCTCGGTCCGTGTTTCGAGATCGCGTTCTTCGACGGTGCTCAGAAACGAGTCGAAGCGATCGGTCTCCCTCTGCAACGCGACATCGGGCGCGAGCGGTGACACGCGATCGGCGGCCGTGTGCAGCAACCGCTCCCGCAGGGCCACCGGCGGGCGGGAGGCGCCCGCGGCGCCCACGCCGGCCGCGACCTCGCGGAGCCGCTCGACCTCGTCGGCAGCCTCGCGGTGCGCGGCGATGTAGCGCTCCATCGCCGCGACCTCGTCCGGCTCGCACGCATCGAGCGCGTACGCACCCACGAGATCCTCGAACGCCTCCGGGGTCAGGTCCATGTGTGCTCCATACCCTTCGCCGCGAGCGCGTCGGCGATCCGCCGCAGCCCGAGTCGCATGCGCGATTTGGCGGTGCCCTCCGGGATCCCCAACTCCTCGGCAACCTGTCGGTAGGTGCGGCCGGCGAAGTACGCGAGCTCGATCGCCTCGCGTTGCTCGGCCGGCAGCTGCTCGACCTCGGCCCGAACGTGCTCGGCGGTGACGATCGCAATCGCCAACTCGTCGACATCGGGGATCGGGAGCACACCGGCCGCGTCTCGGGCGGTACGCCGGCGCCGCGCCTCCTCGCGCCGCACGAGATCGATCGCCCGGCGGTGCGCGACCGTGCCCACGAACGTGCGCAGCCGCCCGCGCTCGGGATCGAACGCCTCGGGCCGTTCCCACAACGACAAGAAGACGTCCTGGGTGACGTCCTCTGCTGCCCGCCGATCACCGATCACCCGGGCCGCCAAGCCGAACACGTACGAACCGAACTGGTCGTACATCTCGGTCAGCGCGCCGGGATCACGGGCGATGAGGCGCGCCTTCACGTCGTGTTCCCACGCCGTCCCCTCGACCGTCGCCATCCGACTCCCCGCGTGTCTCGGATCCGTTCCGACCATTCTTGCGCTTGTTCGTTGTGGTCGGCTCCTTGGATCACCCCTAATATCCCGCCGCTCGGCGCGGCGGCGCGGCTAACGCGGCGGCGCGGCTCGGCTCGGCGCGGCTCGGCAGGAGGCACGATGGCAGGACTCTTCGACATCGCCGGCAAGTCGGCCCTGGTCACGGGCGGTAGCCGGGGCATCGGCCTCATGATCGCTCGCGGCTACGTCGAGGCCGGCGCCCGGGTCTACATCTCGTCGCGGAAGGCCGACGTGTGCGACGAGGTCGCGGCCGAGCTCTCGCAGATCGGGAGCTGCACGAGCGTCCCGGCCGACCTGTCGCGCGCCGGTGAATGCGAGCGGTTGGCCGCGGCGGTCGCGGGGCGCGAGCCCCGGCTCGACATCCTCGTGAACAACGCGGGCGCCACCTGGGGCGCGCCGCTCGCCGACTACCCCGCCGACGCGTGGGACAAGGTAATGGCGCTGAACGCGAAGGCGCCGTTCCTGTTGACGCGCGCACTCGTGCCGGCCCTCGAGGCGGCCGGTACGGCCGACGACCCGGCCCGTGTCATCAACATCGGTTCGATCGACGGCATCCAGGTCCCGCTGCTGGAGACCTACGCGTACTCGACGAGCAAAGCCGCGGTCCACCATTTGACCCGCCATCTCGCGCGCCAGCTCGGTCCCCGCAACATCACGGTGAACGCCATCGCGCCCGGACCGTTCGAGTCGAAGATGATGGCCGCGACACTCCGCGATTTCGGCGACTCCATCGCGCGTTCGTCGCCACTCGGACGGATCGGGCGGCCCGACGACATGGCGGG
>DATCCI010000494.1:0-4044 GCA_036511415.1 Acidimicrobiia bacterium | reverse complement strand
TTCACGTCCTGCGGCTTCGCGTTCCCGCCGTTCAGCAAGAACGTGCCGATGACGGTCTGGTTGCGCACGTCGAGCTTCAAGACCTTGCCCGCGAACTCACAGCTGG
This sequence comes from Acidimicrobiia bacterium, assembly GCA_036511415.1. Classification (GTDB taxonomy): domain Bacteria; phylum Actinomycetota; class Acidimicrobiia; order IMCC26256; family PALSA-610; genus PALSA-610. The sequence goes on along the minus strand of DATCCI010000494.1, from coordinate 3,938 downwards.
CGATCAGATAGCGGCCGTCGGCCGAGAAGTCGAGGTGGTCGATGCCGAGGCAATCGACGGGCACCGATTTCACGAGCCGGAAGGTGTGCGGGTCGCGGAAGTCGAGACGTTGCAGCCGCTCGGCGACGACGATCGCGTACTTCCCATCGGGGGTGAAGTACATGTTGTAGGGGTCTTCGACCGTGATCGGCGGACCCGGCCGGCCGTTCCGCGGGTCGATGGGCGTCAAGCTGTTGCCCCGGTCGTTCGTGACGTACAGCGTCTTCAGATCCCACGCGGGTACCACGTGTTGCGGTAGCCCGCCGACCGCGAAGTGCTCGACCACCTGCGCGGTCGTCGGGTCGATGACGTCGACGGTGTCGCTCAGCGAGTTCGGCACGTACACGAGCGGCCGGTCGTGCTTGACGACGTCGGACAACGCATTCGGGCGATCGGCCGCGTAGATGTCGACCGGCGTGTCGGCGAGCGGGGGACGGACCGGCGTCGACGAAGAGGCCCGCGCCGGCGCCGTCGTCGGCGTGCCCGCGCCCGTCGTGCTGTGCGCCGTGTTGCGCGTCGTGCCGCTACCTCTGGCGCACGCCGCCAACGAGAGCACTGCTGCACCGACCGCGCTCGCGACGACAAGAGTGCGAGAACGCGGCATCGGCCGGATGGTAGGACGAGCAAGGTCAGCAACGGGTAACGTCTCGCGCCGTATCGAAGCCGGGGCGCCGCGTTGGGCGCGGCGAGAGAACGGTGACCGTGGAGTTCGGACTCTTCAACAGCGCGTGTGTGCTACCGCAGTTCAATGGCGACGAACATCGACGCATCATGGACGAGGTTGCGATCGTCCAGGCGGCCGAGCGCGCCGGCTTCAAGTACACGTGGGCGACCGAGCACCACTTCCTCACCGAGTATTCACATCTTTCGGCGAACGAGGTGTTCCTCGGCTACCTCGCGGCGGCGACGTCGTACCTGCACATCGGGTCGGGGATCTTCAACGTCACACCGCCGGTCAACCATCCTGCACGCGTCGCGGAGCGGGTTGCGATGCTCGACCACCTCTCCGAGGGCCGCTTCGAGTTCGGCATGGGTCGCGGTTCGTCGACTACCGAGCAGAAGGGCTTCGGTATCGCCGATCCCGACCTCACGCGCGACATGTTCGACGAGGTCGTGGGCGAGTTCCGCAAGATGTGGCGGTCCGAGGAGTACCCGGGATTCGACGGCAAGTTCTTCTCGATGCCCGCGCGCAACGTGCTGCCCAAGCCGTACTCCGCGCCGCACCCGCCGATGTGGGTCGCGGCCGGCAACCCCTCCACTTTCGAGAAGGCCGCTCGCATGGGTCTGGGGGTCCTGTGCTTCACGATCGGCGGCCCCGAGTCGGTGAAACCGCTCGTCGAGCTGTACAAGAACGAGATCGCACGCGCGGAGCCGGTCGGCGACTTCGTGAACGACAACATCATGGTGACGACGCAGCTCCTGTGCCTCGAAGACGGCGGGCGCGCCCGGGAGCTCGGTGCCCACCTCGGCATGGGGTACCACCGCAGTCTGTTGCTGCGGTACCTCGACACGTTCCCCCGCCCGGCCGGTATCCCCGAGTGGCCGGCGCTCCTGCCCGACCCGACTTCCGAGCAGCTCGACGCGTCGATCGCGGCCGGCGACACGCCCTACGGGACGCCCGACGAGGTCGAGGTCGCGATCCGCAAGTACGCCGACGCCGGCGTCGACCAGGTCGTGTTCGGCCTGCTCTCGTCCACGATGGAACGCGATCTCGCATTCGAGACGATCGAGACGTTCGGCAAGCACGTCCTGCCCGCGTTCGACACCGACCGCGTGCACCGCACCACGCGCCAGCGCGAGGCGGCCGCGGCCGCGGCGCGCTGAGCGGTCTTTACCCGGTCCGTGCGCGACCCGACGTTCAACCTGGCTGATCTCTGGGAGACGCTGTGCGACGCCGGGCCCGACGCCGAATGTCTCGTGGCGCCACCACTGCGCCACACGCGAGGATCGCTCGACCGCGCCGCGAACCGGATCGCGAACCATCTCGTCTCGACCGGGATTCAACCCGGCGATCGGGTCGGTCTCTACTCTCGCAACCGCGCCGAGTACGTCGAAGCCCTGCTCGGGTGTTGGAAGTGCGGCGCGGTTCCCGTCAACATCAACTGGCGCTACGTGGCCGACGAGCTGGGCTACGTCATCGACGACGCCGAGCTCGTCGCGATGATCGTGGAGGACGAGTACCTGCCCGTCCTCGCCGAGCTCGCCTTCGACCGCCCGATACACATGGGCGCGTGGGAAAGTGCGAGCGCGGCGCGCGCGTTCTCCGATGTACCCCGCTCGTCGGACGACGTCTACATGCTCTACACGGGCGGTACGACGGGGATGCCCAAGGGCGTCATGTGGCGCCACGAGGATTTCTTCTACGCGTGTTGTCTCGGCGGTTCCGTGTTCGATCCGATCTCCGAACCGGCCGAGATCGCACGCAACGCGCAGCCGTCGTTCCGGATGAGTCCGCTCGTGCTCGGCCCGCTCATGCACGGCGGTGGTCAATGGCTCACCCTGATCGCCCTCCTCGGCGGCAACCGCGCAGTCGTCTACACGGAACGTCATTTCGATGCCGCGCGGGTCCTCGACCTCGCGGTCTCCGACCACGCGACGACGATCGGGATCATCGGCGACGCGATGGCACGCCCGCTCGCCGAGGCTGTGCTCGCCGAGCCCGACCGGTGGGACTGCTCGGAGATCGTCGGCCTCGGCAACGGCGGAGCGATGTTGAGCGCATCCGTGAAGACGCAGCTCGCCCGCGCGTTCCCGAGTGCGGTGCTGAACGACAGCTACGGCGCGTCGGAGACGGGTGCCGCGGGAAGCGAGGTCGGCGCCAGCACCGAACGCGACCGGCCCGCGTTCGCGACGGACGGGCGCACGTGGGTACTCGATCCCGACACCCTCGAGCCGCTCGAGCCCGGCTCCGGTGTCGAAGGATTGTTCGCGCGCAAGGGTCACATCCCGCTCGGGTACTGGAAGGATCCCGTCAAGACTGCGGCCACGTTTCGCACCGACGCGAACGGCGTGCGCTGGGTGGTGCCGGGCGACTGGGCCACGATCGACGGCGAGGGCCGAATCGTGCTGTTCGGTCGCGGGTCGGGCTGCATCAACTCGGGCGGCGAGAAGGTGTTCCCCGAAGAGGTCGAGGCCGCGGTCCGGGCGCACCCCGACGTGCTCGACGCCGTCGTCGTGGGTGTACCCGACGATCGCTTCGGTCAGAAGGTGGTCGCGCTCGTGAAGTTGCGTTCCGGCGCGGCCGAGTTGACCCTCGCAGCACTGCAGGACCACTGCCGCGCCAGAATCGCGGGCTACAAGGTTCCGCGCGCGTTGCTGGTCGGGGACGCGCCCCGTACGAACACGAACAAGCCCGACTACGCGACCGCGCAGGAGATCGCCCGCGCCCGGCTCAGTCGACCTGCCTGACACCCCGCCTGACAGGGCGCGGACGCCTGGGCCATGCTGGGTCCATGCAGACTCGCTCCATCGGTGCTCTCGATGCGTCGGTCGTCGGCCTCGGGTGCAACAACTTCGGCGGCCGGATCGACGAGGCCGCGACCAAGAAGGTCGTCGACGCCGCGCTCGACGCCGGGATGACGCTGTTCGACACCGCCGACATCTACGGCGCGACGCGCAGCGAGGAATTCCTCGGCCGGGCCCTCGCCGGTCGTCGCGACCGAGCGTTGATCGCCACCAAGTTCGGTGGGCCGATCGACGACGATCGCAAGGGCGGCGCGAGCGCGGCCTACATCACGCGCGCGTGCGACGACTCGCTTCGGCGCCTCGCCACTGATCGCATCGACCTCTATCAGCTGCATTTCCCCGATCAGGCGACGCCGCTCGCGGAGACGCTCGAAGCGCTCGACGCGCTCGTCCGCGCGGGCAAGGTTCGCGAGATCGGCTGCAGCAACTTCTCG
>DATCCI010000493.1:0-3115 GCA_036511415.1 Acidimicrobiia bacterium | reverse complement strand
CCGAGAGGTGTCGAGTCCGCCGCGTTTCCGACGGCGCCGTCCTACCGGTTGACTTCGACTGTGCCGACGTCAGAGCCGCTCACTGCGGGAAAGGCTGCGAACGATGACTGCCAAGCTCGAGATCCGGCCGGCAACTGCTGCCGTCGCCGAGTTGATCGCCCGGCTCGCATCGACGACCGGCGCACGGGAGATCGAGGGGATCGCCGATCAGCTCGGTGCCGCGGGCGACCGTAGTGCGATCCGACCTCTCCTCGCGCATCTCGGTGACTGCCACGTGCAAGAAGATCCCGATGTCGAGGATGCGGTCTGCGGCGCGCTCGTCGCGCTCGACGTCATGCGCACCTTCGGCAACTGCTCGTTCGCCGTTCGCCCACGTCACCTCCTGGCGTCCGACGTCGTCGAGATGATCACCGAGTTGGGTCCGGCGGTCCCCATGCGCTACCTCATCGCGCGCCAGGTGTAGGTCGTGTTCCACTTCTTCGCCGGCTGCGCGCTCGGCGCCACCGTCGTCATCTGTATCGGGGTGCCGTTCCTGGCTCCCTGGCCGATTCGGCTGCGGTACCTCCTGACCGCTCAGGTCGCCGACCCTGTGCTCGGGCTCGGGCCGACATCACGACTCTCGATGTGGGAGGTGACCCTTACGGTGGTCGAGGCCAACCGGGGGCACCTGGATCTCGTGGTCGACGAGACCGGCAACGGTCGCTCGGCGCGCCGCATCGCACTGATTCGCGACGGGTGCGTCCCCTCCGAGGTCGCGAAGCTCGATGGATGGTTGGCGACGCGAACGCCGTTGCTCATGATCGTCGACGAAGACGGCGACACCCACCTGAACGGGCCCGACGGAGTCGTCGCGCATCTCGATCGCGTCGGGGAGAAGATCCGATGAGCTGGCAGGGAGCGCTCGTCGGGGCGTACCGACCCCAGGACTTGCACGTTGCGGCGAGTACAGAACACGCGTGCGAGCCGCCGGACGTGCCGATGATCGGTCCCCGCGGTCAGCTGACCTACGGGGGTCGCACATCGCACCTCTCGGAGCGCAACGCATTGCTCGCAGGCGTACTCGTGTACCACTTCGAGTCCGAAGTCACCGATGTGGAGTTACTCGATCGCGTCTGGCCCGAGGGTGCGACGCGCCGGACGCTTCGCCATCGCCTGCGCCGTCTCGACCGGCGGCTCGCACGCGTTGGCCTCAGGATCGTCGAGGCCGGCGACCGTTCACACGCACTACACGCCGTCGAGCGTCTCGGCGGCGATGGCGCATCGGTCCGGTCAGCGGACGAGCAGCACTCGTACGTCGGACCGGTGCACCAGCCGGTTCGAGACCGAACCGAGCATTAGCTCCTCCACGGTCGACCAGCCCCGTCGACCGACGACCACGAAGCTCGCGTCGGTCTCGTGCGCGATGTCGCGGAGCACGTGGCCGGGTTCGCCTTCCCGTCGCTCGATGGACCATCGGAGGTCGCGACCCTCGAGCTTGCGTTCCGCGGCCTCGCGGACGAACCGTTCCGCCTCGTCGAGGAGATCCCCGAACTCGGCCTCGGGCAGGTGCTCTGGTGCCCATAGGTGCGACACGTAGCGAGCGTGGGCGATGACGAGCTGCGCGTCGCGAAGGTCCTCGACGAGCGACGCCGCGAACGTCAACGCCCGGATGCTCGGTTCTGAGCCGTCGACTCCTACGACGATGGTGCGCACCGGTGTCCTCTCGGGGTGGCGCGTCAATTCGGCGTCAGGACGCGCATGGTTCGCGTCAAGATAATCAGATTGGCGTCACGGACTCATATAGTGAGTTCGGAGAGCCGGGAAGCCTGGTCGGCACCTTGACGAATGTCGGGAGCTGACACTGTGCGAGGCAAGCTGCGCATCTATCTGGGACCCGCACCGGGCGTAGGCAAGACCTTCGCGATGCTCGACGAGGGTTGGCGGCGCCGGGCCCGTGGTGCCGACGTGGTGATCGGGCTCGTCGTCACCCACGACCGAGCCAAGACGATCGCGCAGATCCGTGACCTCGAGATCGTTGCGCCGCGGTGCATCGAGTATCGCGACCGGGTCTGGGAAGAGGTCGACGTCGACGCGATCATCGCCCGCCGGCCGCAGATCGCCCTCGTCGACGAGCTGGCGCACAGCAACGTCGCGGGCTCGGCGAACGAGAAGCGCTGGCAGGACATCGAAAGGCTGCTGGCGGCGGGTATCGAGGTGATCTCGACCGTGAACATCCAACACCTCGAGAGCGTGAACGACGTGGTCAATCGCATCACCGGTGTGGTCCAGCGCGAGACGGTTCCCGACGCAGTGGTGCGGCGTGCCGATCAGATCGAGCTCGTCGACATGAGCCCGGAGGCCCTTCAACGCCGGATGGCCCACGGCAACATCTACGCGCCCGAGAAGGTCGACGCCGCCCTCGGGAACTACTTCCGGGTCGGCAATCTCGGTGCACTGCGCGAGCTCGCGCTCCTCTGGGTTGCCGACCGCGTCGAGGACTCGCTCCAGGCGTACATGGGCCAGCACGGCATTGCCGGACCTTGGGAGACACGCGAACGCGTCATGGTGGCACTGACCGGCGCACCCGGAAACGACCAGGTGATCCGCCGCGCGGCGCGCATGGCGCGCCGAACGCAGGGCGACCTTCTCGGTGTGCACGTCGTCAGCGACGACGGGCTGACGCGCGAGATATCAGACCTCCTCGCGCGGCATCGCGCGTTGCTCGAGGAGCTCGGGGGGAGCTACCACTCGGTCGTAGGCGCGGACGTACCCGCGACGCTCATCGGATTCGCCGCGGCGCGACGCGTGACCCAGCTCGTCCTCGGCACCAGCCGGCGTTCTCGCTGGACCGAGATGACTCATGGTTCGGTTGTCAACCGTGTGGTCCGCGCGTCGCGCGAGATCGACGTGCACGTGATCTCGACCGAGGAAGAGACGCCGAGGTCGGCTCGGTCGCTGCCACGCGTGCCCATCCACTTCGCTTACCCGCGCGATCGGCTCGTCACCGCGTTTGCAGTGGCGGCGGCGGCAATGGTCGTCGTGACCGCGCTGGTTGCACACTTCTCGGCGCTCGAGCCGCACCATCCGGGTGCGGTCACGTCGAGCGCCGGGCTCCTGTTGTTCCTCGGCGTCGTCG
>DATCCI010000492.1:0-9154 GCA_036511415.1 Acidimicrobiia bacterium | reverse complement strand
CGCGCGACGGCACACGATCGTCCTGACGCCGCACGCGACAAGCCCGATACCGCGCGACGGCTTGATCCCGGGCGAGCGGGAGATACGCCTCGCCGGCATCTTCAACCTTGGCTTCATCGCCGTTTCCCGCGATGCGGATGCGTTCCTGTCATGGTGGTCCGAGCGGCTGCGGCGTGAGTGTCGCATCGCGTTCAACGAAGGGCTCTTCGTCGACCAACGCTGGATCGACTTCGTACCCGGCTACTTTGAACACAAGGTCCTCCTCGATCCTGGGTACAACGTCGCGTATTGGAACCTGTACGACCGCTTCGTCAAGCGCGGTTCCCATGGCTACGAGGTGAACGGTCTTCCGTTGCGCTTCGTCCACTACAGCGGCTTCGACCCCCTTCGTCCTCACATGCTCAGCCGGCACCAGGTCGGCCAGCCACGCGTTCGGCTCGAAGAGCGTCCCGCCTTGGCGCGGCTGTGCAATCGCTATGCGACGCAGCTGATGAACGCCGGCTACTTGGCCGCGATCGGAAACGCGTACCTCTACGACTTCACGACGGAGGGTCTGCCCATCGACGCGCGCATGCGCCGCGTGTACGCGGATGCCCTGATCGATACCGACAAGAACGATGCGCCTTCTCGCCTACCCGATCCCTTCGACGCACGTGAGAGCCGTGCGTTCACCCGGTGGTTCACTGCCCCGACCGCTTCGATCGGCGCCGGGCGTGTTCCGCGCTATTTGCGCGCCGTCTATGCCGAGCGCCGCGACCTCATTGACACCTTCGGGGATCTCGCGGGCGATGGCGGCGATCGCTTGGTCGACTGGATGAGAAAGCACGGAACCACGCAAGCAGGAGTACCGGGCGCATGCGCGCCGGCGCCGACTCGGGTGCGCGAACCGGATCGCGCGCTCCCCGAAGGTGTCAACCTGGTCGGCTACCTTCGAGCCGAAGACGGCCTGGGTGCCGTGGCGCGCGGCCTTTTCGACGTCTTGAAACAGATCAATTCGCCTGTCGCGGTGCGAACCTGCGAAGCGACACCGAGCCGCCAACGTTCCTCCTTCGAAGTCGAGGACTCGCCGACGACATACGACCTGACGATTGCGTGCGTCAACGCCGATCAGTTTCCACTTCTGGCCGACCACATGGGCGCGCAACTGCCGCTCGGGACGCCGACAGTCGGTGTTTGGGCGTGGGAGGTCGAAGCCTTCCCCGAATGGATGGCCCGCAGCGCCTGCCTCGTCGACGAGGTCTGGGTCTACAGCCGGCACGCGGCTGACGCTTTGGCATCGATGGTCGACGTACCGATACATACGTTCGCACCGCCGATTTCGATCTGCGATCATCGCGATCGCGATATCGATCGGGCCGCACTCGGCCTGTCAGACGACTTTCTCTTCTTGTTCTGCTTCGACTTTCTGTCCGGCTTCGAGCGCAAGAACCCGCTCGCCGTCATCGAAGCGTTCCGCCGAGCCTTCGCGCCCGACGAGGGTCCGCGACTGCTGGTGAAGAGCGTCAACGGAGACCGGGCTCCGGCTGCCATGGCACGACTCCGCGCCGCCGCAGACGGACGACGCGACATCGCAACCCGTGATGGGCACGAGTCGGAAATGGGTCAGCAAGCATTGATGCGCGCATGCGATTGCTATGTATCGCTTCACCGTGCCGAGGGTTACGGGCTGACACTCGCGGAGGCGATGTCCGTCGGTCGACCCGTTATCGCGACCAAGTATTCCGGCAATCTCGAGTTCATGACCGACGACACGGCGTTCCTCGTCCCCTACGAACTCGTCGATATTCCGTATGGGTGCGGTCCGTATCCGCCCCGAACGCCATGGGCGGAACCGGATCTCGACGTCGCCGCCGAGGCGATGCGACGACTCGTCTCCGATCCAGCTCTCGGTCACGAGGTCGGTGGTAGGGCGCTCGAACACGTACGCAACCATCACGGAGTCGGTGCTCGAACAGAGTTCGTTCAAGCTCGGCTCCGAGCGATCAGAGGTAACCAATGAGCAGTCACACGGACTATCAGACGAGCGCGGATCGCGTCCAAGAGCTGATCGCAAATGGTCCGGACGTCAATCTCGGCACGCGCTTCGGGATCATGACGCGAGTGGCCCGCCGAATGATCGGGCGGGCGGCTCTCTACGAGCGGCACTATCACCATCAGATCGAACTCGGACTCCTGGAGATGATCCAGAGTGCGGTGCACGATGAGGAAGAGCGTCGCCACCTGACGGAACAAGAAGCAAACACCCTGCAGGCTCGACTATCGTCGGTCGAACGTCGTGTCGGCGACGTCGCCGATGTCGCAAGTCGCCTGGTCGACGTGACCGGCCGTCTGGATGACGTCGACACCCGCTCGGCGGTCGCGGCGAGCATCGCCGACAACGCGACAGAAATCGTCGAGCGTCTCGGTGACGACCTGTCAACGCTCCGATCGGCGGTCACGTCCCTGCAAGATCGTGTATCTGCCCTCGTCCGGGACGCCCACACGCTCGTCACACAAGTCGAGGCTGCGCGCGGCGACGGCGAGAAGGCGCGTTTCCTCTACGACGATCTCACGTCGATCCCGTACATGGCCGACGAAGACATATTTCGTGGCCGAGACCGAAGTGGTCGCCGGACACTCGCGTTTTGCGACGGTCCCGGCCCGGCCGCGCTGTATCCGGGTTTCGAGGACATCTTCCGAGGCCCGACCGCGCTCGTCGCCGAGCGCCAGAGCACCTACGTCGAGCTCCTGCGCGCGCACGCCCCGGTGCTCGATCTCGGGTGTGGGCGAGGCGAGATGCTCGCCCTCCTGTCCGCCGCCGAGGTGCCGGCCTCCGGCGTCGATCTCGACCTGGCGATGGTAGAGCGAGCGCGAACGCTGGGCGTGAGCGTCGACCACGGTGACGCGCTCCTGCACCTCGCCAAGGAGGACGACCAGTCGCTCGGAGCTGTCTTCAGCGCACAGTTCATCGAGCACGTTCCGAAGGATCGCCTGCCGGAGCTCCTCGAACTCGCCTACGCGAAACTTGCACCGGGCGGCGTCTTCGTCGCCGAGACGGTCAACCCTCATTCGCCCCGCGCACTGAAATCGTTCTGGGTCGACCCAACCCATCAGCACCCTCTGTTTCCGGAAACGATGCTTGCCTTGTGCCGACTCACGGGCTTCGACGCGGCCGAGGTCGTCTTTCCCGCCGGTTCGGACGACCTCGAAACCGACATGCGCACGTGCGGCGAGTACGCCGTCGTAGCGACGCGACGCGGAATCGAGTGATGGACGACGTCGCGATCCGCGCCGGCCACAGACTCGCATACACGAGCGCCCTCGAACGCAGCGCGTTCGAGGCGGAATGCGCGCGGGTCCAGTGGTGGTATCACAGCTACTACTTCGACAACGGCATCGAAGTGCGCGGTGACTACGACATCGGCGCCGACATCCACGACTACGGCTTCCCTCTCGATCTGACCGGCGCGACGGTGCTCGACCTCGGAACCGGCGGCGGATGGTTCGCGCACTACTTCGAACAACGGGGCGCGACGGTCACCACCTATGACGCGCGGGGCTATTGCGACTTCGATGTGTACGGGCGCTGGAACTATCCGAGCGTCGAGAGCGACCAGGTTCCCGATCTACCTACGGGTGTGTACAACCGCGATCCGGCAAGGTCGTCGCCTCGGAAACCCGACCGCATCGACGAGCACGGTCGTCCCGTCTACTTCAGCCCGGTCTCTGAAGCCTTCTGGACTATGCATGATCTCCTCGGATCGCGCATCGAGTCGCGCAGCGGCCGCATCTACGATGTCAGCCCGGACACCTTCGAAGGGCGAAGATTCGACCTCGTGTTCATCGGCGCAGTGCTCTGCCACCTACGCGATCCGATCGGAGCCTTGATGGCAGCACGGAGCGTATGTGCAGACAGAATATTTGCATCGACACCGATTGTCATCGGCGAGCCCGAAGGCGACGTCGGGCCGCGTCAATACCTTCCGTACACCGACGTCGACCGCATCTCCTGGTGGCTCCCAAACGAGGCTTGTTTTCGGCACTGGTTCCACGCGGCCGGCTTCCGCGAGGTCGATATCTCCCGGTCGATCACGCTGCGAGGCGACGTAGAGCACTGCGATGAAACCGGTCGTGTCCATAACGGCGACCAGGTCCATCGCGTCGGCCGCGCGCATATCTGAGCCAGTCGCGCCGGCGAGACCTCGCCACCAGTGCTAAGTCGCCACCCGCGCAACGACGATGTCGTGATCGCGCGCCGATGTTCCCGAGATGACATCGACATGGTCAAACCAGGTCGTCCAGTGCCTCTCGATGTAGCCCGGCGTGTGAAACGTCGTGTGGTAGAAGTCGGGAAAAACGGAGCCCCAGCCGTCATCGCGCCAGTGCACGATTCCGCGCGTCGTACGCTCGTGATCAAGAGCGCCGAGCTCCGGACGGCCGGCGAGTGCGGTTCGGGCGACGCGCTCCCAGCTTGCCGGTCCGTGAACCGTCAAGAGCGCGACGCCTCCCGGACGAAGCACGCGCGTCAGCTCTTCGAGCCACGCGTCCTGGTACGCCTCGTCGAGATGAGTGAACACCGAGTACCCGATCACGAGATCGAAGGCGCCGGCCGGGAAGGGCAGCGGCGGCAGCGATTTGCAGACCCTGGCGTCGGCGCCCGGCAAGCTGTCGACCAGCCAGGCGATGGCGTCCACGTCGATGTCGCAGCCCGAGATCTTCGCAACCGGCGCCTGGTCCAGTAGGCGCCGCAACAGCCGGCCGCAGCCGCAGCCAAAGTCGAGGATGTCGGTGCGAGACCCCAACGGTTCGCCGAGAGCGGACTCCAGGAGCGCAAGATCATGGAACGCGCTGACGTCGAATAACTCGAGGTCGTATGTGCCGGTCACCCGGTAGACCAGGCGCGCCGGCGGTACGGGTCGCGAGCAGCCCGGGACATCGACATGAGGCACCGAAAGCACGGCGTCGATCGCCGCCCGACCTTCAGGAGTGGTCGTATCAAGCCCAGTACCGGTGACCACGAGGTCCCAATCGTCGCGCCAAGCTCGTTCGAGCAACGCCCGACATTCGCGACTGTCACCCCACACGACATTCGAGAGCGCAACGACAAGTACATCAGCGTGACCCGCGCCGACTCGCGCGAGCACCGATTGCAGATCGTGATCCGTCGACGAAAGAGCGGACGCATACACGACATCGACGAGATCCCAGCCTTGGCGGAGCGCGTAGTCATTGATCGCTCCGTGCTGGGCGTCGCATCCCGGATTCATCTCTGAATGGTCCGGATCGATCACCACTTCCCGCACGAAGCCGAGTGCACGCACGCCGGTCAGCGTACGCGGAAAGTACGCTCTCCGACGTGACGCCGACGCTGCCGCTACCGCCGCTCGAGATGCGCCAACTGGTCGGCCCAACAGACGACGCAGAATACGAAAACCCGTCCGGCGACCTCATCTTCCCTGAGCTGACCCCGCACGAATTTGCAGCAGTTCTCGATTGGGGAAGCGGCTGCGGGCGCATCGCTCGACGTCTGATCCAGCAGCGCCCGCGCCCAGGTCGCTATCTCGGGCTCGACGTGCACGCGGGCATGATCAACTGGTGTCGCTCGAACCTGACGCCTCGCGCACCGGCATTCGAGTTCGTGCACCATGATGTCTTCGAGCTCGCATTCAATCCGGACGCGACCAAGGCGTGGATGCCGCTGGCAGCCGACGACGATTCCTTTACTCTCGCCATCGCGTGGTCAGTCTTCACCCACGTGACGGAGGAGCATGCCCGCAGGTACTTACAGGAGATCCGTCGAGTGTTGCGTTCCGACGGCGTGTTGGTCTCGACGTGGTTTCTCTTCGACAAGCGCGAGTTCCCGATGATGCAGTCTTTTCAGAACGCTCTCTTCGTGAACGACGTCCATCCGACCAACGCCGTTATATTCGACCGGACCTGGCTATACGAAGCCGCCCGCGATGCCGGTCTGGTCGTTACGCGGGCAGACCCTCCAACCTTGCGAGGGTTTCAGTGGCGTATTCACCTTCGACCGGTTGAGTCACGAGCGAAGGTCGTCGAACTTCCCGACGACACCGCCCCGTATGGTTCGTGGACAGGCCCGCCACTTCCCTCGGACGCGTACCGCATCGGTCGCGTTTGACACCGAGCCATACAGGGATACGAGTAGCGCACAGGCGAATTTTCGACGCGGGCGGCTGGGTCAGTTGGAACGGCGTCTTGGTCATCTCGAGTCGACCGTACGCCGTGCGGGTATTCCGCAAGGTGAGCCGGGCCACTCATCGACGCGGTGTCGTTGCCCGACACGACCGCCCAACCCTGCGCTGCGGGTCGGGATCAGCGCGGGAGATGCTTCGTTCGAGGGCGGCGACTGGTTCGGGACCCCTGCAGACGGCCGAGGAGGCTGGAACGATGTTGCCGTCATGGGTAGTGTCACGCGTCAGCGGAGCGGACGCAGGGGCCAAACGGAAACGGAGCCCTTGCCGACAGGTTGGCTGGGAGGCGCGACACTCCCAGCCGACCACACTCTCACGACGTTCGGCCCACGTCGTTCGGGGCAACATCCTCGCGAACGCAGAATCAGCGCCACGGCGGGGGCGCGGCGCTGAAAATGCCTGCCTTGAACCAGCTCAGCTCACTTCGTAACGCCGACATACCCCAGTGTTGTCGGTGTTAAGAAGTTGACGCTGTTGGCCGGCGACGGGCGGAAATGCGCGGTGTCAGCCGCGGACCCACGCCCCACCGACAGCGAGCATTGCGATCAGGCCAGCACCAACGGTCACAACGCGGAATGCGATCTTCTTCATGACGTCCTCTCCCATTTACACACGCCATCGCCGTGATCGGCGACTGCCGCCATGTTGCAGGGGACGGGAGGGGCGAACCATTGTGCACCTGACCAGTTCGCAGAGAGTGTCCTCACAACGACGTTGCGTGGCGCACAGGTGGACGAACGGAACGGTGGGTTGGGGGCGCGCGAGGCCGACGTGGCACGTTCACATCGAATCGCCCACAATGAGGAGTCGTGAGGCGCCGCGAGCGGACCCCGAATCTCATCGGGCGTGAGTCTGCGCTCTCGGCGCTCGGCGAGGCGCTGGAGGGCGTGGCCGACGCCGGATCGCTCGTGCTCGTTCGTGGGGAAGTGGGCATCGGGAAGACCCGCTTGCTCGAGGAGTTCGCGGCCCGGGTCGCCGGCGAGGCGCATGTCGTCCGGGGCGGTTGCGTCGAGGGCGTCTCGTATGCGCCCTGGACCGAGGCGCTGCGAAGGCTGCTGAGTACCGCCGACCTCGTCGCGGCCGACGATCTCCCGCGCCGGGTCCGGTCCCAGATCGCGCGTCTCCTCCCGCACCTGTCCCTGGACGAGGCCGATGCCGCGGGCGCGGATGAAGCCGGTGGTCAGCACCTGCTGTTCGAAGCGGTCGTCGAGCTCCTGGCACATGTCGCGTTGCGCACGCGGCTGGTCCTCGTGGTCGACGACCTGCACTGGGTCGATCCCGCGAGCAGCGCGCTACTCCGCTACGTCGCCAACAACCTCGGCCGGGCGCCGATCTTGCTCGTCGTCACGTACCGGGCCGAGGACGCGGCCGCCGAGCGCGACCTGATTGCCAAACTCGCACGGCTCGCGACTCGCCAAATCGCACTCACACCGCTCGCGGAAGATTCGACCGCCGAGATGGCCGAGATTCTGCTCGGCCCGGATGCGAGCCCAACCGACATTCGGCGCATCGCGCACGACGCCGATGGGAATCCTTTGTTCGTCGAGGAGCTCGTGGCCGCGCTCGGTACGACCGGCGTTCCGCAGACGGTTCGTGACCTCATGCTGGCGCGCTTCAGCGTGCTCGATGAACCCAGTCGCCACCTCGTGCGGACGGCCGCGGTCATCGGCGCGACCGCGCCGCAAGCATGGCTCACCGTCGCCGGCGGGCTCGATGACAACGCGACGCGCGGTGCCGCGCGCGCGGCGGTCGACCGTGGCTTGCTGATCGCAGGGGGCGACGGCACGAGCTACCACTTCCGACACGCGTTGTTGCGCCAGGCCGTGCTCGACGAGCTGCTCCCCGACGATCGCGTCGCGCTGCACGAAGCGATCGCGACCGCGCTCACGGCTCATCCGGCCGTCGCCGTCGGTATCGACCGTATCGCGGAGCTCGCACGGCATTGGGATGCGGCTCGCGATGCGTCCTCGGCGCTGCGGTGGCTCGTCGCCGCGGCGGAGCAAGCGGAGCAGAGGTTCGCGTTCGAGGCCGCGTTCGACGACTACGAACTCGCGTTGGACTGGTGGGAATCAGTCGACGACGCGCCCGCGGTCGCCGGCATCGATCACGCGGCGTTGCTGCTCGACGCGGCCGACGCCGCGGGCCTGGCCGGTCACATCGGACGCGCTGCGGATCTCGCACGGGCCGGTCTCGACGAGGCATACGCGCTCGACGCGAGCCGTGGCGTCGAAGCGGCCGGTCACGTGTACCCGCTGCTGTGGGAGGCCGACCGCGCGGCCGAGCTGTTCGAGTTCTCGACGACAACCTTGCTGCCTGTCCTGGATCGCGTCGACCCCGTCGCGCGCGCGCGGTTCCTCGTGAGCCGCGTGGAGCATCTTGTCGCGTATGGCACGCCGGCCGAGGTCCGAGAGCCGGCCGCGCAGATGATGGCCGCGCTGCGCGGGGTCAGCGATCCGGTGCTCGAAGCTCGGGCGTATCTCGTGAGCGCGTGGTGTTACGAGGCGAACGGCGAATTCGAGCGGGTCGAGGCCGAATACGAACGGGCGGCGGAGATCGCCCGGAACGCGAACGCGCCGTCGATGCTCGCGCTCGTGCTCTACAACCATGCCGCGTTCAAAATCGACTTTCCGGATCTCCAGGGCTCCGTGACGCTGCTCGACGAGGTTGATGCGCTCGTCGAGCGCTTCGGGTTGCGGCGCTACCTCGTGGTGAGTCGGCGCCTGCGCTCGCTGACACTCTCCATGCAAGGCGACCTCGCCGGAGCCGCGGCCGCCGTGGCATCGATCGACGACGTGTTTACGGAGGGATTCGACGCGTGGGCGCGTGCCACGGGTCGCGCGTATGTCGACCACGCGGCGGGGCATTCCGACGCCGTGCTCCGGGGTCTGCGGCCCGACGCAGTGGGTGCCGCCGCGCCCAAAGACTCCGACCTCGTCATCGAGACCGAGATGCTGCGCGCC
>DATCCI010000491.1:0-2044 GCA_036511415.1 Acidimicrobiia bacterium | reverse complement strand
ACACCTGGCGCGTCTGATTGGCGATTACGCCTCGTCCGCCGAATCTTCCTCGGCGCGGTGCTGGATCTCCGAGACGACCGTCGGATCGGCGAGCGTCGTCGTGTCGCCGAGCGGCCTGTTCTCCGCGACGTCGCGCAGGAGCCGGCGCATGATCTTGCCGCTCCGGGTCTTCGGCAACTCGGGAGTGAACACGATGTTCGCGGGCTTGGCGATCGCACCGATCTTCTGCGCGACGTGGTCGCGCAGCTCCTGGAGCTTCTCGATCGACGGTTCGACGCTCGACTTCAGCGTGACGTACGCGACGATCGCTTCACCGGTCATCGCGTCCTTCCGCGAACAGACCGCCGCCTCGGCGACGTCGTGGTGATCGACGAGCGCCGACTCGACCTCGATCGTCGAGATGCGGTGGCCGGAGACGTTCATCACATCGTCGACGCGCCCGAGCAGCCAGTAGTCGCCGTCCCGGTCGATGCGAGCCCCGTCACCGGCGAAGTACACGTTCTCGTACTTCGTCCAGTACGTCTCGACATAGCGGTCCGGGTCCTTGAAGATGCCGCGCAACATCGCCGGCCACGGACGCTTCAGCACGAGGTAGCCGCCGCCGCCGGGCCCTACCTCGTTGCCCCGCTCGTCGAACACGCCGGCATCGACGCCCGGGAACGGCTTCGTTGCCGAGCCGGGCTTCGTCGTCGTCACTCCGGGAAGCGGCGTGATCAGGATCATGCCGGTCTCCGTCTGCCACCACGTGTCGACGATGGGCGTCCGGTCGCCGCCGACATGCTCGCGATACCAGATCCACGCCTCGGGGTTGATCGGCTCGCCGACCGAGCCGAGCAGGCGCAGCGACGAGAGGTCGTGCTGCTGCGCATACTGGGGCCCCCACTTCATGTGCGCGCGGATCGCCGTCGGGGCCGTGTAGAGGATCGTCGCCTTGTAGCGCTCGATGATCTGCCACCAGCGGTCCTTGTCGGGATAGTCCGGCGTCCCCTCGTACATGATCGACGTGGCCTGATTGCAGAGTGGCCCGTAGACGATGTAGCTGTGGCCGGTGATCCAGCCGACGTCCGCCGCGCACCAGTACACGTCGTTCTCGGGCTTGAGATCGAAGATGTAGTGGTGCGTCGTCGAGACGCCGCTGAGATAGCCGGCCGTCGTGTGGATGATCCCCTTCGGCTTCGCGGTCGTGCCACTCGTGTACATGACGAAGAGCATGTCCTCGCTGTCCATCGGCTCGCACGGGCACGATGCGGGGTCGTCGGACTCGTCCTGCCCGAGCTCGTGCCACCAGTGGTCGCGACCGTCCTGCATCGCAACCTCGTTGCCGGTACGCCGAAGGACGACCGACGCCCGGCACTTCGGCGCCGCCGCCATCGCCTCGTCGGCGACCTTCTTGAGGGATACCGGCGACCCGCGCCGCCAGGCCTCGTCCTGGGTGATCAGAACCTCGCACTCCATGTCGACCATGCGACCCGAGAGCGAGTCGGCGGAGAAGCCGCCGAAGACGACGGTGTGCGGTGCTCCAATGCGCGTGCAGGCGAGCATCGCCACCGCCAACTCCGGCACCATCCCCATGTAGATCGCGACGGGCGTGCCTTTCTGAACGCCGAGCTTCTTCAGACCGTTCGCGAAGCGAACGACGTCTCGCTGGAGATCGGCGTAGGAGATCTCGCGCCGATCGCCCTCAGGCTCGCCTTCCCAGAAGTACGCGATCTTGTCGCCCTTGCCCGCCTCGACGTGGCGGTCGACACAGTTGAAGCAGACGTTGAGCTTGCCGCCGAGGTACCACTTCGCATACGGCGGCTCCCACTCGTACAACTCGTCGAACGGCTCGAACCACGTCAGGCGCTCCCGGCCCTCCCGCTCCCAGAAGGCTTCGAAGTCCTCGTCGTAGATCTCCGGCTTCGCGTTCGCCTGCGCGGCGAACTCCGGGGACGGCGGGTAACGCCGCTCCTCCAGGAGCATCGTGTCGATCGCGTGCTGACCTGATTCTGTCGCCAAGAGTTGATCTCCTTTTCTTCAGGTAGTCGGCGGATTCTCGCCGGTC
>DATCCI010000490.1:0-3896 GCA_036511415.1 Acidimicrobiia bacterium | reverse complement strand
TGACGACGCCGCGCAGATGCGAGGCGGCGGTCGCAAGGACCGAGAGGTCGAGGCCCTTGTTCCGGCCGCCCGCCACCAAGACCACGGAATCAAACGACGAGACCGCGCGTCGGGTCGCATCCGGGTTGGTCGCCTTCGAATCGTCGTACCAGCGCACCCCGTTAGCTTCGCCCACGAGAGCGACCCGGTGGGGCATGGTCTCGTACGTACGGAGCGCGGCGACGATGCC
The DNA here is from genome assembly GCA_036511415.1 of Acidimicrobiia bacterium. Lineage (GTDB taxonomy): Bacteria > Actinomycetota > Acidimicrobiia > IMCC26256 > PALSA-610 > PALSA-610. The sequence continues at coordinate 3,667 of DATCCI010000490.1, read as the reverse complement.
GTCGACGGTCGCGCCGACTTCGAGCGCCGCGGCCGCCGCGGCGAGGGCGTTCGTGCGGTCGTGTGCGAGTGCCCGCGCCATGACTCCGACCGGCGCGAGCGGCCGGCCGTCGGGGAACACGAGCTCGTCGTCGACGACCCGGAAGCATCCGGCGGCGGCGGCGCGGCCGGAGACCCCGACCCGGCGCGCCGGGGCGCGCGCGGCGATCGCCGCGGCCCGCTCGTCGTCGGCGTCGAACACCAGTAGATCGTCTTCGGTCTGGTGCATGGCGATCCGTGCCTTTGCCGCCGCGTAGTCGTCGAACGATCCGTGCCAGTCAAGGTGGTCCGGCGTGATCGCGAGCAGCACCGCCACACGGGGCCGGAACGCGTCTCCCGCGAACACGAGCTGGAACGACGACACCTCGGCGACGATCACCTCCGCATCGGCGGCGACGGCGTCGAGCAGCGGTCGCCCGATGTTCCCGGCTGCGATCGTCTGCACTCCCGACGCGTCGAGCATCGCGGCAACCATCGTCGTCACCGTGGTCTTGCCGTTCGTGCCGGTGACCGCGACGATCGAGGCCTGCGCGCGCTCGGCCGCGAGATCGATCTCGCTGCGTACGACGATGCCGCCGGTTCGAGCCGCCGTGATCGCGACGTGTCCGGGACGCACCAGCGGGCTCGGCACGACCAGATCGGTCCGGGCGACGAGCGCGACGACACGCGCGTCGGTGGGCGCCTCGACGAGCTCGGCGCCGACCGCGCGCATCGCCTCGACGCGCGTCGCGTACGCGGGCGTGCGCGACGGTGTGTCCTCGACGACGGTGACCTCCCACCCCTCGGCGCGCAACGCGCGCGCGACCGCGACGCCCGTCTCCGCGAGCCCGATGACGAGTACCCGACGGGTTTCGGCGCCGGTCATCCGAGATTCACACCGTGACGGAGGAAGTCGGCATAGAAGATGCCGACGCCGAGCGCGACACAGATACCCGAGAACAGCCAGAACCGGACGATGACCGTGAACTCCGACCAACCGCCGACCTCGAAGTGATGGTGGATGGGCGCCATCCGCAGGACCCGTCTGCGAAAGCCCCGGTACGAGACGACCTGGGCGATCACCGAGAGCGTCTCGATCGTCGGCAGGCCGGCGAGGAGCGGCAGCAGCAGATGGGTACGAGTGAGCAGGGCGAGGCCGGCCATGGCTCCGCCGATCGCGAGCGAGCCCGTATCGCCCATGAAGATGCGCGCGGGCGCCGCGTTCCACCAGAGGAAGCCGGCGCACGCGCCGAACATCGCGGCTGCGACGACGGCTTGATCGAGCGCTTGCGCGGCGCGTACGTCGTAGATCTCGGGGTGGCGGAACTCGGTGAACGCGATGATCATGAACGCTGCGAAGGTGAGGGCCGACGATCCGGTGGCGAGACCGTCGACGCCGTCGGTGAGGTTGACCGCGTTGGCGGTCGCGTACACGACGAGCACGGCCCACAAGAACAGGCCGAGCTTGCCGAGGTCGATGTCGATCGGCCGGGTGAACGAGAGGTGCGTGTCGGTGTGCACGAAGTTCACCGCGAGCCACGCGAACGCGGCGGCGACCACGACGATGCCGAGGGTCTTGCCCCGCTTGCGCAATCCCAGGTTCCGGCCGGCGCGTACGCCGAGATAGTCGTCGATCCAACCCACCGTGCCGAGACCGACGATCAGCGCGATCAGCGCGAGTCCCGGGGTCGCGAACTTGATGCTCGCGTGCCGGATGTGCGCGAAGAAATATCCGACGATCGTGGCGAACACGATGGCGATCCCGCCCATCGTCGGTGTCCCGGCCTTGGCAACATGCGGATGCGCGATCGGCCCGTCATCGCGTATCTGCTGGCCGATGCCCAGCAGGCGGAGCCTCCGGATGAGGAGCGGCGTGAACAGGATCGTCACGACGAAGGCCGCGCCCGCGGCCATCAGCATGGCGATCATCGCCGACCGCCTTCCGAGCATTCGTGACGCGACCGCGCGAGGATGCCGTCGGCAATCCGTTCGAGACCCAGCGCGCGGCTTCCCTTCACGAGCACGGCGTCGCCCTTGCGCACGATCGACGCGACGTACCGGACGGCTTCGGCCGCGTCGGCAACGGCGTGGGCTTCGACGCCGCCCGCGCCCGCGGCTCGCGCGATCGCCGCGCCACCGTCGCCGACACCGACGACGAGGTCGAGCGCCAGGCCGCTCGTCCGCTCTCCTACCTCGCGGTGCGCGTCGTCGTGATGGTTCCCCAACTCCCGCATGTCGCCGAGAACGGCGATACGGCGCGCGCCGGCAGGAAGTTCGAGGTGCGCGAGCGCGACCAGCGCCGCCTCCATCGAGGTCGGATTCGCGTTGTAGGCGTCGTTGAGGACGGTCACACCCGAATCGGTCTCGAGCAGCTCCATTCGCCAACGCCCGGGCGTCGCGCTCGCGATCTCCAAGGCGATCTCCTCGAACGGCAGGGAGAACACGGCATGGGCGACCGCGATTGCCATCGCCGCGTTCATCGCGTGGTGGGGGCCGTGCAGCGGAACCGTGAATCGCTGCCCGCCGAGCGTGAACGAGGCCCGGAGCCGCTCGTCGATCGACAGATCGGTGATCCGGTAGTCGGCATCGGCCGCGGCGCCCACCGTCACGACCGACGCGAGCGTCGCCCGCGCCAGCTGCGCCGTCGCCGAATCGTCGGCGTTCAGCACGGCCGTGCCGCTTGCCGGGAGGGCCTCGAGCAGCTCCGCGAGCACCGCGATCACACCGTCTCGACCGCCCAGGTGCTCGGCGTGCGCGAGTCCGACGTTCGTAATCAGCCCGGTGTCGGGTCGGGCGATCTCACACAACGCGGTGAGATCGCCCGCGAACCGCTCGCCCATCTCGGTGACGACGACGTGCGCCGAGCCCGGTGCGTTGCACAGCGTGATCGGGAGGCCGAACTCGTTGTTGTACGACTCGGTATTCGCGTAGCAGCCGCGCGACGCGAGCGCAGCCGAGAGCAGATCCTTCGTCGAGGTCTTCCCCGTCGAGCCCCCGACGGCGACGACGTGCAGCTCGGGACGGTCGAGTCGCAAGGAGCGCGCGACCTCTTGCAGCGCGAGGAGCGTGTCGCCGACGTGGACGAGCGCGCATCCGTCGGGGACGTTCGACAGCCCGGCGAACTCGTGGTCGACGAGCGCGATATGCGCGCCCGCGTCGAATGCGGCGCCAACGAAGTCGTGCCCGTCGCGCGCGCCTCGCAATGCCACGAAGCACGCGCCGTCGGCGAGGAGGCGCGAGTCGAACGCCCAGGTGTCTGCCGTTGCACCCGCGTCACCGACGACGCGACCCGCGGAGCGACGCGCGATCTCCCCCGCGTCGATCAGCGTCACGGGCAGGCCTCCAGCTCCTCGGCCGCCACGACGCGGTCGTCGAACGGCGTCGTGACTCCGTCGAGGGTCTGGCCCGTCTCGTGCCCCTTGCCCGCGATCACGACGACGTCGCCCGTGCCCGCGCTGCGCACCGCGGCCCGGATCGCGGCGCGCCGGTCGAGCTCGACCGCCGGCGCGGCGCGGCCGGGCGGCACGCCGTCGAGCACGTCACGCGCGATCGCGCTCGGATCCTCGGAACGCGCGTTGTCCGAGGTGAGGATGGCGACGTCGGCCAGCCGCACCGCGACCTCGCCCATCAACGGACGCTTCGAGCGGTCG
>DATCCI010000489.1:0-7504 GCA_036511415.1 Acidimicrobiia bacterium | reverse complement strand
CGTGAGCCGGCGCGCGACCTCGAAATCGTCGGGCGACCCGACGTGCTCGTCGTCGGAGCGGGCAGCGCGGGAATCGCCGCGGCCGTGGCCGCGGCGCGGCGCGGCGCCGACGTGCTGCTGGTGGAACGGTACGGGTTCGTCGGCGGGCTCGCGACCTTCGGTCTCATCAACCTGCTGCTCACGCTCGATGACGGTTGCGGCACCCAGGTGGTCGCGGGGTTGTGCCAGGAGGTCGTCGAACGTCTCGCCTCCCGGGGCGACGCGCGTGCGCCCGAGCCCAGTGATTGGGGATCGACGGATGCCGCCGCGGTCGACCGCTGGCGACACTGGGGCTTGATCTGGGGCGCGCCTCCCGACGTCGTCCGCTACTCCGTGGCGTTCGATCCAGAGGCGTACTGCGATGTCACGCTCGACCTCCTGCGCGAGGCCGGCGCCCGGCTCCGCCTGCACTCGTGGTGCGCGCACGCGTACGCACCCGAGGGTCACATCGACGCGGTCGTGCTCGAATCGAAGCGCGGACGCGAGGTCGTGCAACCGCGCGTGGTCATCGACGCGACCGGCGACGGCGACGTCATGGTCGCCGCGGGCGCCCCGTTCGAGGCAATCACCATCCCTCCGCACCTGTGGTTCCGGATGGGCGGCATCGACCCCGAGAGCCTCGACGCCGAGGTGGGCTTTCGCACCACCGCGCCCGGCCGGGTGCTCGTGCCCTGGGGCCCGCTCGCCCGGCGCGTCGACCCGACCGACCCCGACGACCTGACCGCGGCCGAGCTCGAATGCCGGGACGCAGTACGAGCCGAGGTCGCGCGCATCCGCGAGATGCATCCGGCCGCGTGGCTCGACGACGTGGCGAAGATGATCGGCATCACCGAGAGTCGCCGGCTCGTCGGCGACTACGTGCTCGAGAAGTCGGACGGCGACCGTCGCTTCCGGGACGCGATCGCGCGGACGGGCCACTGGACGAAGCGAGAGGTGGTGTTCGACGTGCCGTACCGCGCGTTGACGACCGCGTCGGTGTCGAACCTGCTCGTGAGCGGGCGCTGCATCTCGACGAGCCGCTACGTCCACCAGGCGACCAAGGAGATCCCCGCTGCGATGGCCACCGGCGAGGCCGCCGGCGTCGCGGCCGCGCTCACGCCCGAGCGCGACGTGCGGCGGGTCGACGTCGAGGCATTGCGCCGCGACCTCGCAGCCGGTGGCGCGATCGTCTGACGCGCGCCAGCTACCGGCGATCCTGCAGGAACGGATAGTCGCTCCGCACGGAGCGCACGCGGCCGGCGTCGACGTCCGCGGTGATGATCGTCTCGGTGTCGGCGGCCCGCGCAACGATCTCGCCGAAGGGGTCGACGATCAGCGAATCGCCGCTGTAGTGCAGTCGCCCCCCGTCGCCCACGCGGTTGACGCCGACGACGTACGCCTGGTTCTCGATCGCCCGCGCCTGCAGCAACGCCGTCCAGTGCTCGCGGCGCGATGCAGGCCAGTTCGCGGGCACCACGTAACAGTCGGTCCGCGGCGCGAGCGCCCAGAACTCGTCGGCGAAGCGGAGGTCGTAACACACGAAGAACGAGCAGCGGACGCCGTCGATCTCGACCGTGAGGAATTCCCCTCCCGCCGAGTAGTGCTCGTGTTCGCGCCCGTAGGTGAAGGGGTGGATCTTCGCGTAGCGCGAGGTCGAGCCGTCGGGCGCGGCCAGCACGAGTTGATTGAACGGATGCTCGCTCGCGACGGTGCGCTCGGGCACCGACGCGCACACCCATACGTCGTGGGCCCGCGCCTGATCGGCGAGGAAGCGCGCGCTCGGACCGCCGACCGGCTCGGCGATGCGGTCGGTCTTCATCGAGAACCCGGTCGCGTACATCTCGGTGAGTACCACGAGCCGCGCGCCGTCCGCCGCCGCGTGTTCGATCATGGGCGCGAGGCGGGCGAAGTTCTCCTCCGGGCGTTCCCAGACGATGTCGTGTTGGATACCGGCGACCATCATCTGTTCAGGCTCTTCAAGCGCGTGCACGCGTCGTCGAGCACGTCCGTCCGCTTGCAGCACGCGAACCGCACGAGCGGCGAGCCGGCTGTCGCGTCGTCGTAGAACACGACGCTCGGGACCGCGACCACCCCGCAACGATGCGGCAGCGACCGGCAGAACGCGAGCCCGTCCGTCTCTCCGAACGAGCGGATGTCGACCGTCACGAAATACGTGCCCTGCGACCGGAGCACCGCGAAGCCGGCATCGGCCAGACCGGCGCAGAGCCGGTCGCGCTTGTCGAGCATCTCATTGCGGAACTCCGCGAAGTACGCGTCGGGGAGTTGCAGACCCACCGCGATCGCGTACTGGAACGGACCGCTGCTCACATACGTGAGAAACTGCTTCGCGGTCTTCACCGCGGTCACGAGCTCGGGCGGTGCGCACGCCCAGCCGACCTTCCAGCCGGTGAACGAGAACGTCTTTCCGCCCGATCCGATGGTGACGGTGCGGTTGCGCATCCCGGGCAGGGTCGCCATCGGTACGTGCTCGCCCTCGTAGACGAGGTGCTCGTAGACCTCGTCGGTCACGACGAGCAGATCATGTTCCTGCGCGAGCTCGGCGACGAGCCCGAGCTCCTCGACGGTGAAGACCTTGCCCGTCGGATTGTGCGGGGAGTTGAGCAGAATGAGCTTGGTACGCGACGTCATCGCCGCCCGCAGTTCATCGGGATCGAACGCGTAGTCGGGTGCGCGCAATGTGACGACTCGTCGGGTCGCTCCGGACATCGCGATGCACGCCGCATAGGAGTCGTAGTAGGGCTCGAACGTGACGACCTCGTCGCCCGGTCCGCACAGCGCGAGCAGTGCGGCCGCGATCGCCTCGGTCGCGCCGGCGGTGACCAGGATCTCGGTGTCGGCGTCGTACGTGAGTCCGTAGAATCGTTGCTGGTGCGCGCCGATCGCGGTGCGGAGCTCAGGGATGCCGATGCCGGGCGGGTACTGGTTGTGGCCCGCGTCGATCGCGTCGACGGCGGCCTGCTTCACGACTTCGGGACCGTCGGTGTCGGGGAATCCCTGCCCGAGATTGATCGCACCGGTTTCGACCGCGAGCGCCGACATCTCGGCGAAGATCGTGGTGCCGAACGGCTGGAGCCGCTCGACGAGATACCGGTTCACCACAGCAATCCTACGAGTGCTGCCACAATTGGCCCACCGGCAAAGGGAGATCTGACCGCTACGCGGAGAGGACCCCGGCGGCGACGAGGGCTTGCCGGGCTTCGATCACGCCGCGTACGTGAACGGCGGCGAACCCCGCCGCGGCGGCCCCTTCGACATTGATCGCGTTGTCGTCGAGAAACAGCACGCGGCCCGGCGGCACCGGGAGCAGCTCGCCGACGCGTTCGAACACTTCGCGATCCGGTTTGACCATCCCGAGCTCGAACGACAAGAACCGGAAGTCGAAGGCATCGACGATCGACCACTGCGAGAAGTGGTGATCCCAGTGCACCGCGTTCGTGTTGCTCAGGCATCCGGTCTTCGTCGTGTGTCGTACGCAATGCACGAGCGCTTCGGCCCCCGGTAGCGCGCGACCGGGCCAACTACGAAAGGCGTCGAGGAAGATCTGCGGCTCGACCTGCAAACCCCAATCACTGACGACCCCGGCCGCGAAGTCGTCCGCGGAACAGTGCCCTCGCTCGAAGGCACGCACCCACTCGCAGGCGAGCCAGCGCCGCCACAACTCGTCGTCGCTTTCGATGTTGGCCAGCTCTTTCATCGGAGCGACACCACCGAAGTCGATGAGCACGCCTCCGAGATCGAACAGCACGACGTCGATCGCGCCCGTATCCACCGCAGGAGCGTAGTGACGATGCGTGTGCAGTCGTACCGCTGCTCGTGGTCGCCGGCGGGCCCGCATCGGCCGTGCCCGCATTTTGTCCGTTTCCGGCGAGAACGCGCCCGATGCGGCGCACACGCTGGGTCGGGTCGGGCCGGGTCGCAGGTCTGCTCGCGAACGCAGGCGTCGCCCAGATTTCGGGCTCTTGTCACGGGCTAGACTTGCAAAACCACGCAGTGTGGCGATGGGTCGACGCGTAGCGAGAGGGAAGCACAAAGGGGAAGCAGATGTCTGGGCCGGGGCTGCGGATTTTGGGGTCATCTGTTGTCGTTGCGACGGCGGTCGTCTCGTTGCTCGGTTCCCTCGCGGTTTGCGCCGCGCCGGCAAGCGCCGCGGCGAACCCGTTTCCTCGCACCGTGACGAGCGGTTTTGCGACAACGACGGGGAAGGGCTTCTGGCTCGCGCTCGCGAACGGAGCGGTCGAGAGCTTCGGCGACGGCCGGTTCGTCGGCGATGCGGAGTCTTTGCCGCTGCAAGGTCCGGTTCGCGGCGGCAACGCCGTCGCCACCGGCGGCGGGTACTGGCTCGTCGCGAACGACGGCGGGGTCTTCTCCTACGGGAGCGCGCGCTTCTTCGGGAGCATGGGCGGTATTCGTCTCAATCAACCCGTCTTCTCCATGGCCTCCACCACGTCCGGCAAGGGCTACTGGCTCGTCGCACGCGACGGTGGCGTCTTCAGCTTCGGTGACGCCGGGTTCCACGGATCCACCGGCGGGATCCGTCTGAATCAACCCATCGTCGGCATCGCTCGCTATCGGGCCGGCACGGGCTACACGATGGTCGCGAGCGACGGCGGCATCTTCACCTTCGGGGGCCGGCGATTCTTCGGCAGTCTCCCCGGGATCGGTGTCAACACATCCGACGTCGTCGGCATGGCGCAGACCGGGAACGGGCTCGGCTATTGGATCGTGCGCCGCGGCGGGCAGGTCTACGCCTTCGGCAACGCGGTGGCGTTCCGGCCCTACGTCGCCTCCAAGTGCGATCCCGTCGTCGCGATCATCGGCAACCCCAGCCAGCAGGGCTTCCGCCTCGTCACCCGGTCGGGCGCAACGATCCCCCGTGGCGTCGGCGTCGGCGGAAGACTCCCGATCGGCACCCCGAAGAGCTGCAGCTGACCGAGGGCGCGACGACCGCCACCTCGTCGCGTTCAGAAGCGTCGGCGCCGAACGATCTCGCGCCGGATGCCGGGGTTCATTCACGATCGACGCCATCGATGAACGCGAGAAGCCGGCTCGTGAATGCGTCGGGTTTCTCGATGGGCAGCATGTGCCCGGCGTTGGCGACGACCTCGGCGTCCACGTTCGCGACGAGACGGCGCGCCCGATCCGTGGCCCGCGCCGCGTCGATGACGAGACTGCGCTCGCCGAAGAGCAGCAGCGTCGGTGTCCGGATCGAGCGCAGCTCATCGTCGTTCAAACGTCCGGGAAACGGTTGCTTGAGGACGAAGGTACGGAACCATGCCGTAGCAAGATCCACGGTGGGTTGCGCGAGCACCGCGCCGTTGTTGAGCATCCGAAGGAGGCGATGAAGCGCCGCGTCCGAGTGGGCGAACTTCGCCAGGACGCCGTCCGGCATCATCTTGAGGTTGACCTTCATTCTCGCAATGGCGCCCGGTGGTTCGACCGACGTGACGCTGGCCAGTCGCTCGGGCGAACGCACCGCCTGGTTCAGCGCGAGCCAACCTCCGTAGGACAGTCCGACGAGGTGCACTCGCGCCAACTCGAGGCGGGCCGATTCGAGGCCGGCGAGCACGTCGTCCAGCCACAGGGCCAGGTCGGCCCGGTTGCGGATGCGCGCGGTCTGAAGGCTTCGCCCGGCGTCGGTGATCGTGTCGACGGCAAACACCGGATGGTTTTCGCCGAGGCGTGCGACATTGGCGAACCATGTCGGCGACGACGCACCCACTCCGTGCAACAGAACAATTGGTGTACCGGTACTCACGCCGCACGAGAGGACGTGCGTCGTGCCGTACCGCGTGTCGACATCGAGTTGCGCGGGAGGTGCGGGCCACGCCGCCAAGGCATTGTCGTACGCGGTCAGGAACTTGCTGCGCGCCGCGTCGTCTCGGAAACGACTGATCTTGCGATCGCGCGTCACCCGAGTCCCAAGCCCGGGCCTCGGCGATACGCGTCCGCCACCCGTGGCTTGTATGTCGCGAACCACATGACCGGGGCGATGATGCCCACGAAGCAGAAGAAGATCCCGACGATCGGCAACACGATCCACAACGTCTTGCTGGTACCGGAAGCTTCGAATGCCCAGTCGGGTTGGCCTGCGGCATCGATGGCGGCCCAGATGCACAGAGCCGGTATGGCGAGCGCCACGAGCAGTACGAGCCCGAGGCCGATCACGGCTTGGGCTTCGATCCGGCCGACGTTGCGAGGAGCGCGACGAGGCCACGAGCTGTGATGCCCTTCGAAGGTCCCCGCACCCACGCATGATGCCCGACTGAAAGCGCTCGGGTCGACGTGGTGCGCCGACGAGCGCTGTACGCACCGTCCAGTTCTCGGACTGCCTGGTGGTATCCCGACCCCACCTGCGGTGGAAGGCCCGTTATGGGATGGGCGCAGACGTCGGGCCGGCCCCGTCGGCGAACCCGCTCCGAGAGCCGCGCTGGTGACGATCCCCGCTGCGGTTCACTCGACGGCACTGTGCGAGTTGCACACCACGACGTTGAAGCAACGACGCCACTTCCGTCTGCGTTTGAGACCTCGACCGCTTACGGCAGGCGCCGTCGCGTCTCCGCGTCCCGGGAAGCATCCGCATTGCTGTGTCGACGTTCGCGGGTTCGTGGATGACCGCGTTCTGCCCGTCGTGCGTCCCTCGCTTGTTCGGCGCGCGCGACCCGAAACTTCTGCCCGAGCAGCCAGCCACTCACTCCCCGCGGCAACAGCCACGTCTCGTCGACGACGTCGGTGGCTCCCCACGAGTACTTGTAGGACTCGGTACCTCGCAAATAGTCGAGGGCACGGAGCCCCTGGAGTTGGGCGAGCCGGATCGTCTCGCCGCTCAGCACCTTGCCCACGCGCAGGTTGGCGTAAGAGATGTCCCAGCCGCCCTGGTATTCGTAATAGGTGTCACGCCAAACGAACCCGTAACTGATGCCGATCGGGCGCCCCTCGTGCGAGGCGATCGCCATGGCCGGCCCGCAACCCGGCCGGCCGCTCGCGACGAGACGTCGATGGAAGCCGGCGTGGAGCTCGGGCGTGAAGCTGGAGCCGCCCCGAAGGCTCCGGGAGCTGGCGTGCAGCGCGAACAACAGGTCGACGGCGTCCGGAGTCATTTCCTCGGGTGGTATCCATGCGAACGACACGCCCATCGCCTGGAGCCGACGTCGGAAGCGCAGAAGATTCTTCGCGAGGTTCTTGGAGACCGGGGGTACCCAACCGTCACCCGTCGACTCGAGCACGGGACAGCGAGTAGTGAACACCAGGCGTGCACTCTGCGGGACACATTGCGCACCACTCCTGCGATCGAGGTGCCGCAGCAGGAGCGACCCCCGCCCGCGATGGGTCGCGGCCCAGTCGCGCACCTCCGCAACCCGGTGCGGAAGGACCGGCCAGCCGCAACGATCGGCGGAAAAGGGATGGCCGCTGCCGCTGTTGGTGAGGATCGGAACCGTGACGGGATATCCGCGCCGCAGCGGCTCGC
>DATCCI010000488.1:0-2550 GCA_036511415.1 Acidimicrobiia bacterium | reverse complement strand
GTTGCCGCCGCGGCCCGGATCTCGAAACCCGGCCAGCGGCTGTTCGTCGGGCCCGTCGATCTGCGCAAGACGCCCTACAGCGACGCCTACCTCTACTACATGCTCCCCGACCTCGTTCCCGCGACCTTTTACATCGAGATGGATCCCGGCGTCGCCAACGCGAACGGCTCACGCCTCCCCACCGACCTCGAGTCGGCCGATGTCGTGATCCTCTCCGCGATCTGGGAGGACTGGTCGGAGCCCAACGACTCCCGCAAGGTCGGCTCCGACGCGTCCTCGAAGGTCCTGGCCCGCGACTTCTGCCACGTCGGCACGTATCTCGACTTGTACCAGCTGTACCGCAAGTGCCGCTGACCGCCGGGTGGGCAGGATAGATTTCCGGCCCTGTGCGAGTGCTCGTCGTAACTCCGACCTACCAGGAATCGGAGAACATCGTGGAGTTCCTGCAACGGACGCGTGAAGCCGCGCCCGATGCCGACATCCTCGTCGTCGACGACAACAGCCCCGACGGCACCGCCGCGCTCGCCGACGAGGTCGGAGCGCGGCTCGGGCACGTCGAGGTGCTGCACCGCCCCCGCAAGATCGGCATCGGCGAAGCGGTGCGCGCCGGCTTCGAGCTCGGTCTCGATCGCGGGTACGACGTCGTGGTGCAGATCGACGCCGACCTCTCGCACGATCCCGCCGCGCTCCCGACGCTCCTGGTCGAGATCGAGAACGGTGCCGACGCCGCGATCGGCTCGCGGTACGTGCCCGGTGGATCTATCCCCCACTGGCCCTGGTACCGGCGGGCGGTCTCGAAGTGGGGCAACCGCTACGCGACGCTCGTGCTCGGCATCCCGGTGCGCGACGCGACCTCCGGCTACCGCGCGTTTCGCGCCGACACTCTCAAGACCGCCGACTTCGCGCACACGCGCTCCAAGGGTTACGGCTTCCAGATCGAGCTCTGCTACCGCGTGTGGCGAAAAGGGGGCCGCATCGCACAGGTGCCGATCACCTTCACCGACCGCGTACGCGGTCACTCGAAGATGTCGTTGGGCGTCGGCGCCGAGGAGCTCGGGCTCGTCACGTGGTGGGCGCTCCAGGACCGCGTGCTGAAGGGCCGCTGGCGCCACTGACGCCGCCACCCGGTGCGGGGCCGGCCCTATTCACGGTGCCGCGCGCAGCTGTGGCAGCCACCACTTCCACACGACCACGGCACCTGGATAGGAGAGGTGCTGGTCGTCCGGCAGCCACAGATGGACACCGTCGACATTCTCGGCGCGATGGCCGTCGGGGCAGACCAAGGTGCGCCAGTCGACGATCCGGACCTTGGGCGTCGAGCGCGCGACGTTCGCGAAGATCTCGTTGACCGCGGCGATGCGCCGCGGGTCGCTGCGTTCGGGGATCGGGTCATTGACATCTCCGGCGCCGTAGCACGGAACATCGAACAGGTAGACGGTGCGCCCGTCGGCGGTCAGGACTCCGAGTGCGAGGCGCAACGTCGACGTGACGAGATCGGTCCATGCCGTCGTGCCGAACCGGACCACACCCGTGCCGACCTTCTGATCGAGCACCTCCCACGCGCCCGTCATGAGAGCGAGACGAGCCGCCGGATCTTTTCGCATCGACGCCTGCCAACGCGTCTGCCAGCCGGCGCAATACGCCGGGTCCTTGATCACGCGCCCGTCGGTCACATGATCGGTCTGCACGATGCTGCAGCCGATCTCGGCGTCGCCGCCGACCGACAAGTCGAGCTCGCGCGCCTTGGCGGCGCCTCCCAATCCGAAGACCAGTCCGGTGGAATCGCCGAAGACGTCGACTCGCAGCGTGGTCGGCGCGATCTTCGTGCCCGGATCCTTCAGCTGGGAGAGGCTCGACGGCGGTAGGGGCTCGGGCGCGGCGACAGTCGTGACGAGCACGGCTGCGACGAGCGTGAGCGCGGTGAAGTACGCGATCGCGGGCCGGCTCCCGGCCCGGCGAGCAACCTTCCCGACGCGGAAGGGTCGCTCGACCAGGCGGAAGGACGCCTCCGCGAGCGCGATCGATATGAGCAGCCGGACCGCGAAGAGGCCGAAGCCGTCGAGTCCCGGGCGCGGCGTGACGAACACGCGAACCGGCCAGTGCCACAGATACAGCGAATACGAACGGAGCCCGATCGAGACCAGCCACGGCGTACGCAGCAAGCGCGCGACCGGGGCGGCCGGCGTCGTCACGACCACCGCGATGACGACGGCGCACAACCCGGCGAACACGAGGAATCCGCCGCGGTAGAGCGCGATCGTGCGATCGCGGGTGACGCGCATCGTCACGAGGATCACGACGAGCGACGCGGCAGCGAGCAGGGGCGCACCGCGCCGGGCAGTCGCGTTCGAACGCATCCAGGCGGTGAACGCCTCCCAGGGAGGCCCGACCCCGGCGAGGACGCCGAGCGCGACACCGACGAGCAGTCCCATGGCGTGCGAATCGCTGCCGAGGTATCCGCGCGACGGGTCGCCCGTCGGCGATACGAGCACTCCCATCCACACGGTCGACGCGACCGCGCCGACGAGCGCGATCGTCGCGACGCGGACC
>DATCCI010000487.1:0-8307 GCA_036511415.1 Acidimicrobiia bacterium | reverse complement strand
GTCGAACTGATGGGTGCAGTTCTGCTTCGGATCGGTCCAGCGTCCGGCCGCGGTGAACCGCCGGGCGAGCGGCATTCCCGCGAGCTGTCTGAGGGGAACAGCTGCGTCCGGACACGTCGACCACGGCCAACGCCGCGACTGCGCGTCGACGGACTCCACCCGCTCGCCGTCGTGGTGCAGCGTGATCACGAAGTGGTGGAAATCGTCCTGGAGGTCGGACTCCACGACCCCGGGCTCGAGCGTGACGACCCCGATGCGCCGGCGGTACGCGTCGGCGTCGAGGTCGAACTCCTGCCGGGGTGACATCGACGTCAGGTTAGGTGAACAATGCGGAGATGGCGTCCGTCGTCGATTCCGACCAACACCTGTACGAGCCTCGAACGATGTGGCGCGACTACATCGATCCCGGCCGGCGTGACGACGCGCTGGGCATCGTCGACGACGAGCTCGGCTACCCGTGGCTGACGTGGCGCGGCCGCAGGCTGGCGCCGGCCGACGTGCAACGGCCGGGGGAGACGTCCGCCCTCGGAGCCCTGCACGAACGCATACGTACGGGAATGCCGCCCGAGTCGCGCTTCGACGACGAGCTGCCGCGCGATTACTGGGACGCCGGCGCGCGCGCCGAGCGGCTCGCGGCGATGGGAGTCGACGAGGCGGTGGCCTTCCCGAACTTCGGCCTGCTCTGGGAGCGAACTCTCGATGCAGACCTGGGAGCGCTCACCGCGAACATGACCGCGTGGAACCGGTGGTGCGCGCACGTGGCCACCGACGGGCACGGCCGGGTGCATCCCGTCGCGCACGTCTCGCTGCGCGACGAGCGGTGGCTTCTCTCCGAGCTCGCGCGCTTGGAGCGCGACGGAGTACAGCTGGCGATGGTCGCGCCCGCGCTCGTCGACGGGCGTCCGCTGTCGCATCCCGACCACGACCCGATCTGGCGCGCGTTCGTCGAGCACGGAGTACGGCCCGTCTTCCACGTCGCCGACCAGCGGCGACCCTTCGCCGACGCGTGGTACACCGACCCGGCCGATGCGTTCATCTCGACCCTCGACTCGGTGTTCTTGTGGACCGCGGCCGCGCTCGCGTGCACCGACCTCATCTTGAACGGCACGCTCGAGCGGCACCCCGACCTGCGGATCGGGATCGTGGAGCTCAGCGCGGTGTGGGTGCCGATGTTCTTGATGATGCTCGACGGCGGCTCGGAATTCACCGCGCGGCTCAACGGTCGGCCGCTCGCACCGCTGCCCATGCGCCCGAGTGAGTATTTCCGCCGCCAGGTACGCGTGTCCTCGTTCTCGTACGAGATGCCGGCGCGGCTGATCCGCCAGACCGGGGATCTCTACATGTGCTGCTCGGACTACCCGCACTCGGAGGGGACGGCGACGCCACTCGCCGACTACGCGGGCGCGGTCGTGCCGGTCGGCCCCGACGAAGCGCCGGGCTTGTTCCGCGACAACGTGTCGATGCTGCTCGAACGCCGGTGACGGCGCGCTTCGATCCCGACGGTCCGCCGCGCCACGACGTGCCGACCGGCGGGCACAGCGCCTTCACGGTGGTCGGCGGGCAGCAGGTGCACTACCTGGCCTGGGGACGCCGCGGCGCATCGCCGGTCGTGTGCCTGCACGGCGGGGGCCAGACCGCGTACATGTACGAGGAGCTGGGTGCCGCGCTGGGCGATCAGTGGTTCGTCCTCGCACCGGATCTGCCCGGCCACGGCGACTCCGACCTCGATGCCACCGCGAATCTGCGGTCCGGCGGCCTCGACCGGCGCGCGCTCGCCGGGAGTGTCATCGCGTTTGTCGACTTCGTGGGCATCGAGCGCGCCGCGTTCGTCGGCGCGTCACTCGGAGGTATCACGTCGCTGACGATCGCGGCGATGGATCCGGCTCGGGTCGCGGGTGTCGCGCTGATCGACATCGGGCACCGGCTCGAGGACGACGGTGTTCGGCGTATCGTCGAGTTCATGACCAAGCACGAGAGCTTCGGATCACTCGACGAGGCCGCGGACGCGATCGCCGAGTACCTGCCGGGTCGCAAGAAGCAGTCTCCCGCGCGCCTCACCCGCAACCTGCGCGAGCGCCCCGACGGCCGATGGGTGTGGAAGCACGCCCTCGGTCGCAACCTTCGTTCGGCCGGTGCGTTCGCGGCGCCGGATGCCCCGAACGGTCCGGACGCGCCCGGCGATTGGCGGAGGCTCACCGCGGGGATGGACGAGGAGCTGGTGAGACTCGATTGTCCCGTCCTGGTGCTGCGGGGCGCGCAGAGCGACGTGCTGTCCGACGCGGGAGCGCAAGAGGTCGCCGCGCTGGTGCCGAACGCGCGGGTTGCGACGATCGCCGCGGCCGGCCATCTCGCCGCGGGCGACAATCCCGCCTCGACGGTGTCGCTGGTCCGGCACTTCCTCGCCGAGATCGGCTGGTAGGCGGGTCCGGCGCGTCAGCGCCGGGTCAGCAACTCGTCCGGCAGCGAGCCCTGGAACCACAGCGTCGTCTCGACCCGTTTGGCGATCTTCCATCCGGCGTCGGTGCGCACGAGCTCGTCGTCGTAGCGTCCGCCGACGAAGAAGAAATGGAGCTCGGCGCGACGCGTCGCGGCGCCCTGCGGATTCGTGACCATCGTTCGGCACGTCGCGCGATCGCCGTCGAGCCGGACGTCGATGTTCGCCATGAGGTGCTGCGTCACGGGGAACGCCGACAGCACCTTCTCGAGCCACCCGCGGACTTCGCGATACGGACCGACCTTGCCGCCCGGGTTCGACGAGTAGTCGACGTGGGCGTCGTCGGTGAAGCACGAGTCGAGGAGGCTCCAGTCCTTGGTGTCGATCGCCCAGCCGTAACGGACGATGACGTCGTGGATCTCGGCGCGGTCAGTGAGCTCCTGCGGCGTCACGAGGCGAGCGGCTTGGGCTCGGCCGCGTCCGGCTTGCAGTTGATCGCGAGCGTGAACTTGGTGGTGACGACCGGCTTCGACGTGCGCTCACTCGACCACGTCGTCTCGGTCACGTAGAACTCGAGCTTCCCGCCGTCGCTCTTGGCCTTCTCGTAGACGTCGGAGATGACGCCCTCACCGATCAGGACGTCGCCGGCGTGGGGCCAGTCGCCTCCGTGGTAGATGAACTCCTGCTCGCCGTGCAGAATCGCACGGCCCTTCCCGCGGAGGTTCTCGATCGGCAGCCCGGCGGCCCCGCCGACGCCCATCGAGCCCCAATAGGGCATCGAGAACGGGAAGGTGGGCGGCACCGGCGCGTTGTCGGCCGCGTACACGGGGTCGTCGTCCATCAGGGCTTGCGCGAAGACGCGGATCGGCCCGCGCTCGATGATCACCTTCTGGGTGCCGAGCGGACGTCCCTTGAGCTCGGTGAGTGCCACGGCGATCGCCTCCGCCAACTCGGGCTGACGTGCGGGTCAGCGTTCCGGACGCCGGAGGTTACAAGCGGGCCCATCTCGCCAGCCAGCTGCGGGCGGGCCGATGTCGTGGAGGGCCCCGCACGCCCGCGGGGCCCTCCACGCTCGCTCGTCGTCCACTCGTGCGACCGTCAGTTGCCGCCGCAGGTGTAGCCGTTCACCGCCGGGTACGTGATGGCGCAGTTCGCGCTCGTCACGTTCAGCTTCGAGACGGTCCCCTGGTAGATGTGTTCGATCGCGGTGCCGTTCTTGGTTCCCGTCGGGAAGTCGGTGAGGTCTCGCACGTCACCGGGCTGGCCGCTGACCTGGCTGAGCAGCGACTGTCCGTTGAAACTGAACGTCGAGGCCACTCCGGAGGTGTTCGGGCACACCGCCACGCCCGTCAGGAGCAACGGGAAGTAGATGTCGTAGTGGGCGGCGATGTCGGACTCGTGCGGCGTGTTCGCCTTCACCTGCACGACGTAGGCGGCGAGGTTGGCCTGTCCGGTCACGTAGTCGATCTGCCCGATGATCGGGCCGAGCGCGGGCGGGGCCGTTGCCGTCTGTTGGGTGACCGCGGTCGCCGACCCGAGTGCCCCCGCGTCGAACGACCCCGGATTGTTCCACCCGCCGGCCAGTGCGGAGCCGACGAGGATGCCCGAGGTGCACGCGGGCTCGCCCGGTGCCTCCAGCGGATTGACCGACAGCTCGGAGTTCAGCTGCGCGACCGTGGTGCCGTTCCCCGGCGCCGAGGCGTTCGGCTCGCCGACCACGACGTTCGCGTTGGTGCCGGCGGTGATGAAGTTGGCGTGCAGTGTCGCCTCGGTCGTGCCCGCGGGACATCCCGCGGCCCCGACCGCGGTGATGTAGTCGGCGGCGGGGAACTTCTGTGGCGTCGATATGGTGACGAGGGCGGACGTGATCGCCAGCTGTACGTCTTTCGCGGCGAACAGGGCCGTTCCCGAGCACACCTTGTTCGGCGCCACGAAGGTCGCGTCGATGACCTGGCGGGTCGTGGTCGTCGGTGAGGCGGCGGGCAGGTTGAGCGAGACCTGCTGGCACTTGGCCACGGGAACACCCGTCGGGCAGCTCGCGGCCGGCGACGGCGAGACGGTCACGACCGTATTGCTGGTGACGCCGGTGATGGTCGCGAGGTGCGAGAGCTGGGTTCCCTGCAACGTCTTGCCGACGTCGGACTTCAGACCGCAGTTCGGCAAACCGGACTTGCAGAAGTGGCCCGTCAGGGAGGTCATGGTGGCGCCCGAGAAGGTCGCGTCGGTGACCGTGCGACCGTCGGAGTTGTCGATGAGCAACGGCTCGCTCGCCGCGATCGCGCCGGCGGCGAGGTTGGCGCTTATCCGTGCCTGTCCCGCGGTGCACAAGGGCGTCCCCGACGTTGCCGGACCGATCGCGTTGATGAACGTGTTGGACGGGATGCCCGCCCCGCTGATGCCGTTGTTGATGTCGACGCCGAGGAAGTGAGCG
The DNA here is from genome assembly GCA_036511415.1 of Acidimicrobiia bacterium. Taxonomy (GTDB): domain Bacteria; phylum Actinomycetota; class Acidimicrobiia; order IMCC26256; family PALSA-610; genus PALSA-610. The sequence continues at coordinate 3,442 of DATCCI010000487.1, read as the reverse complement.
TCCGTCGACGAGACGCACGTTCCCGAGGTACCTCCGGCCGCGTTCGGGGCGCTCGCCGTCGCGGTACGGGCCGCACCGGTGTGCCAGTGCGCCTGCGGGAAGTCCTCGATGACGTACTTGTTGCCGGCCGCGCCGATGGCGCTGGTCAAGAAGCACCCCACGGCGAGCTGACTCGAGCCCCCGGGGGCGTTCGGGAAGGTGTCGAACTTGCACGAGTTGTTGCCGTCGGCTCCCGCGGAGGCCGCCGGGACCAGCATGCCGCCGATCGCGACGACCAACACGGCCAACCGCAGACGGTGTCTGCGAATCCCGTGCTCCCGAAGTGATGTGCCCTGACCCCGCATCCGTATCCCCCAAGCTCGGCCGTGTCGACCTGTCCGGCTACTGGCAAGGAGTCCACCACGTGCCGCCGGGGCCGTCAATGACACGAGCGTCAGGGAACGCCGGGTCCGGGCCGCCTCGCTCGTGCCGCGACCCGGCGCTCACGACGGCCGCAGCCGGCGGCGTCTCCAACCGAGGACGCCACCGACGGCCGCGACGGCCGTCACCACGCCCACGATCCAGGGCCAGGCGGCGCCTCCACCGGAATGCCCGGCCGGTTCGGCCGGGGCGGCCGGGTTCGGCCCGGACGCGCCCGTGCCCGCAGTCGGGATGAGCTTCGCGGTACCGGCGAACGCCTGGATCAAGCGCGGCGGGCCGACGAACCAATCGAGGCGCGCCGGCGCTCCGGTCGGCGGCGTGATCTGCGGCGACGGAAACGCGATCCACGCACGCGCACCGTCCGACGCGTAGTAGACGGCGCGGGTGGTGAACTCACCGCCGCCGCCCCAGGTGCCGGTCACGTCGAGCCGGTACACGGCTACGTGCGCGGGGATCTTCTCGTGCTTCGGCTTCCCGAAGAACGCGTCGCCGATCCATGCCTGTACGAACACCGCACTCTGGTAGGCGTTGAGCCGGCGAGTCGCGGTATGCGCGCCGGTGATCACCGCTCCGCGGAACGCGAACCCCGCGCTGACCTCCACGCTGGCGGGCGTCGTCGCGGTCGTTGACGTCGTTGCGGCCGCCCACGCGGTGGGACCCGACGGCTCGACCAGCGACCCGGCGACCAACAAGCCGACGCAGGCCACGCCGACCACGACCGCGCGAGCGCGACAAGTTCCCCCGAACCAGCCCGTCATGAGCCCGCGCGTCATGGGGCGGCGCGCGTCATGAGGACGGCCCCGATGCCGCGACGTCACGCAGCTTGTGCTTCATGACCTTGCCCGTGGCGTTGCGGGGAAGCTCCTCGACGAACCAGAGGTGCCGGGGCCGTTTGTAGTCGGCGAGACGGTCGGAGCAGAACTCGAGCAGCGCTTCCGTCGACAACGACGCACCCGGCTTGCACACGACGAACGCGCCGACGTCCTCGCCGAGCACCTGGTGCGGCACGCCTACGACCGCGGCCTCCTGCACCTCGGCGTGCTCGAGGATCACCGCCTCGACGTCGGTCGCGTAGATGTTGTTGCCGCCCCGGATGATCATGTCCTTGATCCGGCCCGAGATGTACACGAACCCGTCGGCGTCGAGATACGCGAGATCACCGGTTCGGAGCCAACCGTCGGCGGTCCACGTCGACGCGTTGGCGCCGTCGTCCTTGTAGTACTCGCGGCGCTTGCCGGGGAGCCGTACCAGCAGTTCTCCGACCTCGTGCGCGGGCCGGTCGTCGTCGGTGTCGGGATCGACGACCCGCACCTCCATCGGCGGGTTGGGCTTGCCGACCGATCCGACGCGTTTGTCGGCCTCCTCCTTCGGCATCGTGATGAAGGCGGGCCCGGCTTCGGTCAGCCCGTAGGAGTTGATGACCGAAGCATTGGGCATGCGATCCTGCAGCTTCTTCAACGTCGCGGGCGCGAGCGGCGCGCTGCCGATCGACACCGCGATCGGTCCCGAGAGATCGGCCGACGCGAAGCGTGAGCTGGCGGTGATGAGCTCTGCCATCGCGGGGACGAGGAAGATCATCATCGGCTTGTCGTGCTCGACGACGTCGAACCAGCGGTCGACGTCGAACTTCGGCATGTACAGACCGGTGAGCCCCATCTTCATCGGGTTGAAGATGAAGCTCATGCCGGCGAACGTGAACAGCGGCGCGCCGTGCAGCCAGCCGAGGTTGGTCCAGTTCGGTGCGCAGTTCGGGATCATTGCGACGTTGCGGTGACGGACCAGCACGCCTTTGGGCAGACCGGTGGTGCCCGAGGTGTACATGATGTCGGCGATGTCGTCGGCGTCGAGCGGCACCTGCATGTTGCTTCGGTCGTAGGCGTCGAGCCCCGGCCAATCGGTGGTCGCGAGGATCGCCTTTATCGGCATGGTCGCGGCGACGGTGTGCGCGGTGTCGAGCAGGCGCTCGTTCGTGACGACGACCGTCGGTTCGGCGTGCCGCAGGATCGTCAGCACCTCGTCGACCGACAAGCGGGTATTCACCGGAACGACGACGGCGCCGGCCTTGTGGATCCCCGCGTAGGCGACGATCCACTGCAAGCAGTGGTCGCTGTCCATGTAGAGCGCGACGCGGTCCTGTTTGGTGACGCCATGATCGACCAACCAGCGCGCGACCTGGTTCGAACGCTCGTCCCACTCGCGGAACGTGATGCTCGCGGCCGCGTCGAGGTCGGCGTAAGCGACGCGATCGGGTCCGGTGCGAGCCATGAAGCGCAGCTGGTCGACGAGGAGGTGCCCGTCCGGAGCGTCTCGGGCGTTCGCCCGCGGCGCGCTCATTCGCCGAACCCCATGGGCGGGATCTTGGTGCGGTGCCCGGCGAAGATCTCGTCCTTGCGGGCGATGAGCTCCGCCGGAGTCCAGCGCCCCTTGTCTCGGTCGGCGTCGGTCCGGTCGAGGGTGTGGACCCGCTGCCAGCCCTGCATGAGGTGGATCCGGGTTCCCCACATCACGAACACCTGTCCCGACACGTCGGCGGCGGCGTCGCTCGCCAAGAAGCACACCAGCGGCGCGATGTTCTCGGGCTCCCATTCGGGTCCCTGCATGTACTCGGCGGCGCCCGGCATCGACTCGGTCATCCGCGTGAGGGCGCGCGGGCACACGACGTTCGCGGTGACCCCGTACTTCTTGAGCTCGCGTGCCATCACGATCGTCATCGCGACGATGCCGGCCTTCGCGGCCGAGTAGTTCGCCTGGCCCGTCTGGCCGAACAGCCCGGACTCGGAGGCGGTATTGACGATGCGCCCGTTCGGCGGGTCGCCGGCCTTGCCCCGTTCTCGCCAATGGCGGGCCGCGGCGTGACACGTCGACATGTGCCCCTTGAGGTGCACGTCGATGACCGCGTCCCAGTCGGGCTCGGTCATGTTGAACGACATCGCGTCGCGGAGGACCCCGGCGTTGTTCACGAGGATGTCGAGCTGCCCGTACGCGTCGATCGCGTGCTGCACCAGCGCGCCACCGCCGTTCC
>DATCCI010000486.1:0-2894 GCA_036511415.1 Acidimicrobiia bacterium | reverse complement strand
TCACGTCCTGCATCGGTGCGCAACCAACGCGTCCTGCTCGTCGGCGACTCCACGGCATGCAGTCTGTGGCCGGGCTTGAACGCGGTCGGCAACGCGGCCGGCGTGGCGACCTACCAGGGCGCGGTGTTCGGCTGCGGCATCGCCAGCGGCCAGATCACTACGACGCGCAACGAGTCCATAACCCCGCACTCGTCGCGTTGCCCCGCCCTCGTGGACTGGGCCTTGCCCAATGCCATGACGCGGGCGCGTCCCACGGTCGTGATCTGGATGAGCATCTGGGAGAAGTCCGACCTCGTGGTCGGCGGTCACACGATCGCCGCCGATACCCCCCGATGGGAGGCCGCGATCATGGCGCGCATGGACGGCGCGCTCGCGCTGCTCACCGCCGGAGGTGCCCGCGTCGTGATTGTCAGCGAAGCCGCGCCCGCGCCGAATCCCGGGCAGCGCATCGAAACCGACCCGATCGCCGACGACGCGGGCTACGTCCGCCTCGATGCACTCCTGCGACGCTTCCGAGCGCGACATCCCGACCAGGTGACGCTGGTCGATCTCGCCGCGCAGCTCTGCCCGAGCGGGCCGCCCTGCCCCGCGGTCGTCGCGGGCACACAACCGCGACCCGACGGCCGCCACTTCACACCCGCCGCGGCCACCTCGGTCGCGCGCTGGCTCTTCTCCCAGATCTTCGCAACGCGCGGCTGACACACGTCGCGGCGCGAGAGGTGAGGCACCGGCCGGCGCCCGCCGCCGTAGGCTCGTGCGCACCTCGAACCGGGAGCACAGGAATGACTGACAAATCCGTGTTCAGCGACGCCGAATGGCACGCTCTCACCGACGCACCGCTGCTCGTGACCCTCGCGATCTTCATCACGGGTGAACACGGTCCGATCTCGATGGTCAAGGAGGCGAGCGCGAGTGCCCGCGCGATCGCGCGACCCGGCGACCGGGGCACGGCCGACGCGCTGATTGCCGAGATCGCAGCCGTTGCCGAGAGCAAGGAAGCCCGCCACGATATGAAGGAGCATCGAGGCTCCTCGATGGACGAAGCGCTGCAGCGCTCGTTGACCGACCTGCAGCCCGCGGCCGCCGCACTCGCGAAGTTGCCCGCCGACGAGGCCGCCCAAGTCGCGGCCTGGTTCGTCGACATCGCCAAGGCAGTTGCCGGGGCGGCCAAGACCGTGAAGCCCAGCGAGCAGGCCGCGATCGACAAGATCGCGACGTTGTTCACTCCAACCGCGGCCTGACCGACCCGAGCGACGAACCGGCGTCGCACCGATGTTCGCCATGATGGAGCCATGACGGGCTCGAGCCTCGTGGTGCTGGCGGCCGGGCAGGGCACGCGTTTCGGCGGGCTGAAGCAACTGGTGGCGATCCGCGACGACGGCAGCACGGTCACCGACGTGTTGGTCCGGCGGGCGGCGGCTGCCGGCTTCGAGCAGGCCGTGATCGTGGTCCGGCCGGCGATCGAAGAGCTGATGCGCACCCATGTCGACGAGATGGGCTCCGCCGGGATCCCGGTCGAGTTCGCGGTGCAGCGGCGACCGCGGGGCACCGCCGATGCCGTGCTCGCCGCTCGTGACACGGTCGGCGGTCCGTTCGTGGTGGCGAACGCCGACGACCTCTATCCCGCGGGCGCGTTCTCGTCGCTCGCGGAGCACCTGCGCGACGCGCCCGCGCACGAGCATGCGGTCGCCGGGTTTCGCCTCGATCGCACGCTGGTCGGATCGCGTCCCGAGGCGCGGGCACTGCTCACGATCGACGATGCCGGCGCGCTCGCGGCCGTACGCGAGGGTTATGTCGACAAGGACGGCGGATTGCATTTCACCACTGCCACCTCCGTCGACGGGTTGCGTGGCGACGAGATCGTCTCCATGAACATGTGGGGCTTCCGGCCGAGTGTGTTCGACCCGCTCGCCGCGGCGCTCGCCGAGCTCGGCGCGCACGACCCCGACGTCGAGATCTTCTTGCCCGACGTGGTCGCGACCATGATCGCGGGCGGCGAGACGGTTCGCGTCCTCCGGTCGGACGAGGCGTGCATCGGGATCACCTACCGCGAAGACGTCGACGCACTGCGTGCGGCCCAGTCGTGATCGACGGCGTGACCGTTCGGCGCGTCGCGGCGCAGTTCTCGTTCTCCGCTCCGGTCGAGGCGATCGCGCGCTTCGGCACCGGCCTCATCAACGACACCTTCGTCGTCTCCACGCATGGCGACGACTACGTCGTGCAGCGGATCAATCGTTCGGTCTTCGCCGACCCGCCCGCGCTCATGCAGAACATCGTGACCGTCTCGGCGCACCTCGGCGGCCGGTTCGTACCCGAGCTCGTCACCGCCCGGTCGGGCGGGTTGATCGTCACGGATGCCGCCGACACGTGGCGCGCGTGGCGACGCGTTCCCGGAGGCGAGGCGTGCGACGATCCGACACCGTTGCTCGTGGCCTCGGCCGCGCACCTGCTCGGCTGCTTCCATGCCGGCGTGGCGGATCTCGCTCCGGCACGCGTGGCCGAGACGATCCCCCACTTCCACGATCCCGCGCGCCGGCTGGCTCGGCTCCGCGAGGCCGTCGCCGCGAACCCGTTCGACCGCGTCGAACGAGTCGCGGGCGAGATCGACCGCGCGCTCGCGACCGCGCCGCTCGCGGCGTTTGCCGACGAGCTCGTCGCGCGCCTTCCCCCACGGGTCGCGCACAACGACGCGCAACTCGCCAACGTCTTGTTTCGCGGCGACGAGGCCGTGTGCCTCGTCGATCTCGATACGGTCATGCCGACGGCCTGGTTCTGGGACGTCGGCGACCTGCTGCGCAGCGCGTCGACCGGCGCCGCCGAGGACGATCCCGACCCTCGGCACAACGTCGCCGATCCGCGGCTCGTGCGCGCGATCCTCGACGGTTACCGCGCGG
>DATCCI010000485.1:0-3311 GCA_036511415.1 Acidimicrobiia bacterium | reverse complement strand
GACGTTCCCGGGCGCCGACGACATCGACCTGTGCTGGCGTGCCCGCCTCGCCGGAGCGCGGGTCGTCGTCGCGCCCGCGGCGCGCGTTCGCCACGGGCGTGCGACCATCCTCGAGACCCGCCGTCCGCGCGACCGGCCGGCGCTCGAGCTCCGCGACGAGATCCGGTCCCGCGTTCGACTCCTCTGCAAGTCGTACTCCGCGCTCGCGCTCGTATGGGTGCTTCCCGTCGCGTTCGTGTTGAACCTGTCCGAAGCGATCGGCCTGCTCCTGACGGGCCGTGTCGCGCGGGCGCGCGCGGTCGTTGCCGGCTGGATATCGGTGTTCGCGCATCCCGGTGAGCTCCGCCGGGCGCGCGCAGCGGCCCAACGGCTCCGCCGCGTCGACGACGGCGACGTGCGCGACCTCATGATCCGCGGGAGCGCACGCCTGCGTCGGTTCATGATCGAGCGCGTGCACGCGGCGGACCGGCTCGCCGAGGTCTCGACGCGCACGCGGGTCCGCATGGACGAGGTTGCGCGTCGGATGCGCCGGATACCCGCGATTGTCGCCGTGCTTCTCGGCGCGCTCGTGTTGTTCGGTTCGCGATCGCTCCTCGCGGGTCGCGTTCCCGAGGTCGGCTCGTTCCAGTCGTGGCCGGGCGTGGGCGCGGCGTGGTCGACGTTCACCGCCTCGTGGCGCACGACGATGATGGGCGCGCCTCGGCCCGCGACCCCGGCCTTCGCGCTCATGGCGGCCGTGAGCGCGGTGCTCTTCGATCATCCGGGCCTGGCCCAGTCGCTGGTGGTCGGTGGCGCGCTCCCGCTCGGCGCCTTCGGCGCGTACAGGCTCCTGCGTCCGTTCGCGTCGACGTCGCTGCCGGGTGTCGCCGCGGCCGCGGCGTACGCCGCCAATCCGATCGCACGCAACGCCATCTGGCAGGGGGAGCTCGGCCCGCTCGTCTGCTTCGCGCTGGCTCCGTTCGTACTGGGCGCGTTCGTGCGGGCGATCGACGGCGAGGTCCCGAAGCGTGGCCGCGTGCATGTCGTGTGCACCGTCGCGCTGCTCGCCGCGGTAGCGGGCTCGGTATGGCCGCCGGCGCTCCTGCTCGCGCCGGCGATCGCCGTCGCGTATTGCGTCGCACTGCCGTTCGTCGGCGGCGCGCGGAAAGCAATGCTCGCGCTCGTCGGCGCGATCGGTGCAAGCGCGGCGGGCGCGCTCTTGCTCGCTCCGTGGTCGTTCTCGTTGCTCGGCGCGGACGCGTCGACTTTCGGCGCGCAACCTCGCGTGTCGCTCTCGTTCGCGTCGGTGCTCCAGTTCCATGCCGGCCGGGCGGGTGCCGGGCTGGCGCCGTGGGGCATCGTCGCGGCCGCGGCCGTCCCTCTGACGATTGCAACGGGTCCGCGGCTGGCCTGGGCGACGCGCGCGTGGGTACTCGCCGTGATCTCGTTCGCGCTCGCCTGGCTGCCGGGCCGACTGTCGGCGGGCGCGGCGGTGCTCCCGCCCGACGGGGTCCTCGTCGCAGCTGCGATCGGCCTCGCGTTCGCGGCCGGGCTGGGTGTCGCCGCGGTTCTCGACGACCTTCGCCGGTTCCACTTCGGATGGCGGCAGGTCGTGATGATCGCCTCGTTCGCCGGCCTCGTGCTGGCGGTCCTCGGGCTCTCCGCCGACACGGTTTCGGGGCGCTTCGGCCTGCGCGCCGACGATTGGCCCTCCACGTACTCGTGGATGACGGACAACGCGCCGCCTGGAGGCTTTCGGGTGCTCTGGGTCGGCGATCCCAACGTGCTCCCGGCCGATGCCAAGGTCGTGGGCGACGTCGGGTTCGCGCTCACTCGCAACGGTGTGGGGGATGCTCGTGCTTCCTGGGCGGCTCCGGAGCAGCACGCGGATCGGGTGCTCGCGGGCATGATCGACGCGGTCTCGTCGGGTTCGACCGTGCGATTGGGTCATCTCCTGGCACCCGCCGGGGTGCGCTACATCGCGTTCGTGCGCCGCGCGGCCCCGAGCAGCGGACTGTTCGGCCGCGACGAGACTGCGATCAGCGATGCGCTCGCTCGCCAGTTGGATCTCACGTTGTCGCGCGTCGACGATGCGGGCACGGTCTACGACAACGATGCGTGGATCCCGATGCGGGCGCTCGTGCCGCCGGGGAGTACGGCCGTACAGGTCGACGGCCGCGATCCGCAGGCGGCCGCGGTGCGGACGGAGACCGACCATGTGGTCGGCGCGCCGGCGACGTCGGGGAAGACGACCGCGATCGGTCCCGGAACCTTGTTGTGGTCGGAGGCCGCGAATCCGAAATGGGTCGCGTCGGTGAACGGACAGGACGTGGTGCGTCAGGACGCGTTCGGATGGACCAACGCCTTCGCGCTCGACGCGCACGCACCCGTCCACGTCCGGTACGCGGGTACGGGTGCGCTCCAGTTGGCGCGCTTCGCCGAGATCGCGATCTGGATCGGCGTCGCCGCGCTGTGGTTCGCGACCCGCCGGAGCCGGGTCGAAGCGCGGGCCGTCGAGGCGCGGGTAGTCGAGACGCGGGTAGTCGAGACGCAGGTAGTCGACACGCCGGCGGTCCCATGAGATCGCGGCGATTCGTCTTCCTCCTCGTCTTGATCGCGCTGGTGGCCGGTGCGCTCGCGTCCGGACGGGCAGCGAGTGCGCCCCCGCAGCCGGTCCCGAACGCCAAGGTCGCGCCGAGTGCGGCGGTGCTCGCCGCGTCGAGCACGGTGTGGTTCTGTCCGGGCCTGCCGACTGCGTTGCCGCACGGGTCGGCGCGGGTCACGTTCGCCAACATCGCCAACGCGACGGCCGACGTCGTCGTCACCGATTTGGCCGACAACGGGAGCGCGACTCACGTGACGCTTTCGGTTCCGGCCGAGTCGGTCGTCACCAAGGCGCGAGATCGACTCGGTGCGGCGGGAGCCCTGACGGTCGAGACGTTCGGCGGGCGGGTGCTGGTCGAAGAGGGCATCGAAGGTTCCGCCGCACTCGAGACCACGCCGTGCGCGACCCAGACGTCGCCCCACTGGTATTTCGCCGCGGGAACCACGCCGCGGGGCGTGCAGCAGTGGCTCGTCATCGACAATCCCTACGCCTCCGACGCCAAGGTCGACGTCACGCTGCGCACCAGTAGCGGCGTGCGCCGACCCGACGCGCTGCAGAGTCTCGACATCACTCGCCGGTCGCGAGAGGTCATCGCGATCCACGACGTCGCGGTACGCGAGAACCGCGTCGCCGTCGCGGTCGACGCAGAGGTCGGCTCCGTCGTCGCCGCGCAGACGCTCGTGTACACGACCGCGGCCGGCACTCCCGGTGTCGCACTCTCGATCGG
>DATCCI010000484.1:0-3131 GCA_036511415.1 Acidimicrobiia bacterium | reverse complement strand
AACGATGCGCGGCGCGGCTCACCAGAGGTCCTCGCGCATCCACGCGGCACGGTCGACGTCGTCCTCGGCGATCTCGGCGCGATCCGCGAGGTCGGCGATCGTGCGCGCGACCCGGCGGATGCGAGCCGCACCCCGTCCGGTCAGCTGGCGAACCTCGCACTGTCCCCGCCAGGCGTCGCGTGCGGCGTCGCCGAGCGCCAGGTATCGCTCCAGCGCGCCGGCGGGCACGTGCGCGTTGCGGCGCCACGGTGTTCCCCGGAACCGAGCCTGCTGGCGCGCGACCGCCGTGGCGACGCGTGCGGCGACGAGCTCCGACGATTCGCCCGGCTCGGTTCCGGCCTCCTCGACTTTGACCCGCAGGTCGAAGCGATCGAGCAGCGGCGCGGAGAGCCGTCGCGCGTAGCGCGTGCGCTGGACGTCGCCGCATTTGCAGGCGGTCTCCCTGCGACCGCACGGGCAGGGGTTCGCGCACGCGACCAACAAGAAGTCGGCCGGGAACTCGATCGTTCCCGAGGCGCGGCTCACGCGCACGACGCGCTCTTCGAGCGGCTGGCGCAGCGACTCGAGCGCATGCACTGGGAACTCGGGTAGCTCGTCGAGGAAGAGCGCTCCTCGGTGCGCGAGGCTCACCTCGCCGGGGCGGACGCGGCTGCTTCCACCGCCGACGAGCGAGACCATCGACGCGCTGTGGTGCGGCTGGCGGAACGGTGGGTCGACCCGGAGTGCCGGTGCTCGGTGGGTACCGGCGGCGGAGTGGATCTTGGTGACCTCCAGCGCGTCGGCGTGGTCGAGCGGGGCGAGGATCGTCGGCAGGCGCCGGGCGAGCATCGTCTTGCCCACACCCGGCGGGCCGACCATCAGCAGGTGATGTGCGCCGGCGGCGGCGACCGCGAGCGCATGGCGCGCGTGGGTGAGCCCGCGCACGTCGGCGAGGTCGAGGGGTTCGTCGCCCCCGGGCCCGGCCGCGACCTGCGGCGGGGGATCGGGCGGATCGGGCCACGGCGCTTCGCCCTTCAAGCACGCGTGGAGCTCGCCGAGCGTCCGTGCGACCCTGATGCCGACGCCCGGAACGAGTGCGGCCTCCGACGCGTTCTCGGCGGGGACGATGACGTGCTCGATCCCGGTACGCGCGAGCGCGTCGACGAGCGCCAGCGTGCCGACGACCGAACGGACCCCGCCGTCGAGGCCGAGCTCGCCCAGCACCGCGACTCGGTCGAGGGATCCCGAAGGCAGCGCGCCGGCGGCGCACGTCAACGCGAGGGCGACGCCGAGCTCGAGCCCGGCGCCGGTCTTGCGGACCGACGCGGGCGCGAGGTTCACCGTGACGCGTTGTTGCGGATACTCGAGGCCCGACGAGAGCAGCGCGGCCCGGACGCGCTCGCGCGACTCGCGCCCGGCGGCATCGGGCAAGCCGACGACCGTGTAGCCCGGAAGCCCCCGGGAGACGTGGACCTCGACGGTGACGATGCGGCCGTCGACGCCCTCGAGGACGGCACTGCGAACGGCTGCGAGCACGGTCTTCCTCCTCCTCCTTCTTCTCGTGCGCAGCGAATGGCTCGTGCGCAGCGAGTGGCTGCGGAAGGAGGGTCGTGACCGCGACCCCGACGGCGAGCGCGACCATACGCGGGGGGTGTGACAGGTTCGCACTACCGTGCCCCGGATGAGCACCGCCGCGCACGACCCGGACGGGTTCGCGGTTTCGCTCAGCGCGATGAGCGAGAACACGCGCCGCGCGTACGACCACGACGCGCGCGAGTTCGTGCAGTGGTGCGAGCGCGGCGGTTGTCCCGACCCCTCGGCGCTCGACCATCGCGCGGTGCGCCGCTATCTGGCCTACCTGCAGACGCGCGGGTTCTCGCGCTCGTCGACCGCCCGGAAGGCCGCGTCGGTCCGGGCCTACCTCCGCCATCTGCGGCGCCGGGGTGTGCTCGGCCGCGACGTCGCCGCGGCGGTCCAGGCGCCCAAGGGCGCGCGCCGGCTGCCCCGCATGCCGCGGCGGCCCGAAGCGGCCGCGTTGCTCGACGACCTCGTAGCCGGAGCGGCGTCCCTCGATCCCCGTGCCCTACGGGATCTCGCCATCGTCGAGCTCCTCTACGGAGCCGGACTGCGGGTCAGTGAATGCTGCGGTCTCGACGTCGGCGACGTCGATTTGCGCCGTAGGACCGTCACCGTGCTCGGAAAAGGTGCAAAAGTCCGCCGGCTCCCGCTCGGCGAGCCGGCCTGCGACGCGGTCGCCCAATATCTCCGCAACGGTCGCGGCGCGGGCTGGGGCGCGCTACAACCCAGTGCCGGGGCCGCCGACGCCCTCTTCTTGAACGCCCGGGGCCGGAGGATGACCCCTCGGGACGTCCGGCGGGTTCTCGACCGCCATCCTCTGGCCGACGGCCGGTCCCTGCACCCGCACGCCCTGCGCCACGCCTACGCCACGCACCTCCTGGAGGGGGGAGCAGATCTCAGAGCGGTTCAGGAGCTGCTCGGACACGCCGATGTGGGGACGACGCAGATCTACACTCACGTCACACGTGAGCTGATGCGATCTGTGTACGAACGGACGCACCCAAGGGCCTAGGGAGCAGGGCGAGCAGAGTGGACGAGTCCGCCGCGGATATCGCCGAGCTTTGGCGTGACTACAAAGAGGGCGGTACTGCCAACGCGCGCGAGCGCTTGATCCTGAACTATTCGCCGTTGGTGAAGTTCGTCGCCGGGCGGGTTGCCGCCGGGCTCCCCCAGAACATCGAGCAGTCCGATCTCGTGAGCTACGGCATCTTCGGCCTGATCGACGCGATCGACAAGTTCGATCCCGGCCGGGGGTACAAGTTCGAGACCTATGCGATCAGCCGGATCAAGGGCGCGATCATCGACGAGTTGCGGTCGATCGACTGGGTCCCCCGCTCGGTGCGGGCCAAGGCCCGCGCCATCGAGCGCGCGTACTCGAAGCTCGAGAACGAGCTGCGCCGAAGCCCCGACGACAAGGAAGTCGCCTTCGAGCTCGACTTGAGTGACGCCGAGCTGGCGACGACCCTCGGTCAGATCAGCTTTGTGGGCGTCGTCGCGCTCGACGAGCTCCTGTCGGCGGGTTCGGAGCGGGGGAGCGGCGCGACCGTGGGCGACACCATCGCCGGCGGCGGTCA
>DATCCI010000483.1:0-6152 GCA_036511415.1 Acidimicrobiia bacterium | reverse complement strand
GAGCCGACGGCGTTCAGGCGGTCTGGACCTCGATGGCCTCGGCGACGACGCGGCGCTCGCTCCGGCGGGTGTACCAGGTGGAGAACCAGAGCAGTGCGCCGATCACTCCCCAGTTGAGGATCGGCGAGATGACCAGGAACGTCTGAGTGGGCAACATGAGCGCGAGCGCGGTGCGGGTGACCGCCTCGGCGACGAGGGTGACACCCCAGACCCCGGTGACGAACAGGAAACGGCGGGGCACGCCCGGCAACTCCCAGATGGTGTCGAACTCCCGCACCATCGCCGGGTCGTCGCCGGTGGCAAACGACCTCCCCAGGTAGTACATCGCCGGGCGACGCGCTCCCAAGGAAGCCAGGCACACCAGCCCGAACACTCCCGTGAACAGCGAGTCGCGCACCTTCAGCAGCGTGGCGTCACCGTGGAACACGAGGGCGCCGACGAGCCCGACGGCGATACCCATGAGTGCGATGATCCCGATGGGTTCGAAGCGACCATGACGCACCCGCTCGAAGGCGATCTCGGCGACCGGGAACACCATGACCGCGGCCAGTGCGGTCGCGTCCGACGCCACATGTGGTCGGAGCAAGGCGTAGGCCACGACCGGCAGAACGCCGGCAACGACGAGTTGCGGAGCGAGCAGCCGAAGGCTCGGCACCATCTGCCGAGTCATCTCTGGCTGTGAGCTCATTGCCGTCCGTGCCTCAGCAAAGGGCCGAGAACGTCTTGAGGTTGCCCGCGTAGGAATACGCGCCGCCGAGCTCCCGTGACGGCACGTCGTGCGCGAACCACGAGATCCCGGCGACGTCGGTCATGTGATACGTCCGGCCGTTCGTGCGAACGGTGAAGCTCGGGTTCGGGAGGAACTCGACGGGGTCGCCCACCTCGAGGAGGTTGTTGAAGCACGAGCCCCCGGCCGGGTCTCTCCACGGCGGCACGCTGTTCGTCAGGTACGGATCGTTGATCCACTCGGCCACCTCGTGACTGAGCACGTAGGCGTCCGACTGTGCCGGTCCGACCACGACGTTCGGAGTGAAGTATCCGGTCCAGATGAACGTCATCGGGACGCTTCGGCCGGCCGGCGTCAAGGCGAAGTGGAAGCCCAAGAAGCTGTCGCCCGAGACGTCCTTCACGACGACGATCAAGAGCGACGTCGGGTCGTAGTAGTTGGACAGCTGGGGTGCCAGGGAGAAGACGTACGGCGTCGTCACGGTGCCCGCCGGCCCGTGCGACGTCTGGAACGCCGAACCGGACCCCTTCGGCACCTGGAGCGAAAGCGTCGGGAGCACTTGCGAATTCGACAACAGAACGTGGTAGCGCGGGCTCTTCGTCTGCACGTCGTCCCAGAACGACGCGCGTTGCATGGCGTCACCGTATTGCGTGTGCCCGCTCCGGTACTTGGCGTCCTTGAAGATCGGGGAATGTTCGATGGAGCGGACGACGTCGGTGCCGTCGAGCGTGATCCCGCCGTCGAAGGTGAGACGCAAGGGAAGAATTCGTACCCGTACCTTCGTCGTCGTCGATCCCGCAGCCGGATTGGAACCGACCATCGTGTAGCCGTACGTCTTGCCGGCCGACTGGAAGGAGCCGGCCCAGGTCGGCAGTCCCGTCGCGCCGCGCTGCACTGCGCTCACACGGGAAGAACGTGATTGCAGCGCGTCGACCAGCGCGGAGCTGGGGTCGTCGACGGGGCGCGGCGTGACCGGCTGCGCCGCGCCCGCGGATGCGACGAAAGTGGCCTGCACGACGAGCGTGGCGGCCAGGCCCAGCGTGATCAGTCTCTTGTCCATCGCGTGCTGCTTTCGACCCAGATCGGACGAGCGCGAGACGGACGATGCCGGGCGCCCACCTCGCTCGAGCACGCGAAGTCAAACGGCACCGCGCGATGTTGTCAACCTGCCGAGAGGGCCCGGCCTGCCGATAGGGAGGTATGACCTCCACCAACACCAAGACCGGCGAGGCGGCCCGGCTCGAGGCGCTCTGGGCGGGCGACTTCGGCAACGAGTACGTCGACCGCAACCTGTCGACGTACGACCGGCGGGGCGAGTTCTGGCTGCCGTTGCTCGACGAACTCCGCCCGCAGAGCGTGCTCGAGGTGGGTTGCAATGTCGGCGGAAATCTCCAGTGGATCGCCCAACGGGTCGACCCGGCCCGGATGACGGGTGTCGACGTGAACGCCAGGGCGCTGCGCCTCCTCGATCAGCGGGTTCCCGGGGTGCGGGGCCTGCACGCGCCGGCGCGCGACCTTCCGGTCGCGGATCGTTCCGTCGACCTCGTCTTCACCATGGGCGTGCTCGTCCACCAACCGCGCGAATCGCTCGACAAAGTGATGAGCGAGATGGTGCGCGCGTCGAGTCGTTACGTCCTGTGCGGCGAGTACTTCGACACCGAGACCGTCGAGGTCCGGTACCGAGGTCACGACGGCGCGCTGTTCCGTCGCGACTACGGCGGCCTCTTCCTCGATCTCTTCCCGTTCGAGTTGACGCTGGTTCGCCAGGGCTACCTGAGCCCGGAAGACGGTTGGAACGGCGTCACGTGGTGGCTCTTCGAGCGCGCGTAAACCGTCGACCGCGGCGTCTCGACAGTTCGTACGATGACGCCATGAACGAGGTAACGATCCGGGACGCGGAGGACCGCGATCTCGAGTCGATCACCGCGATTCAGAACGCGCTCATGTCGTCGACGGCGATCGAGTGGACCGACGTCGAGCACTCGGTGGACGACCGGCGAATCTGGCTGGACCGCCACCGGCGCACCGGGTACCCGGTGGTGGTGGCGGTCGCCTCAGGAGACGTCGTCGGCTTCGCCTCGTTCGGAGATTTTCGGGACTCGACCAAGTGGCCCGGATACCGGCTGACGGTCGAGAACACGATCCACGTGCGTGACGGGTGTTGGGGAGCGGGGATCGGGCGGCGGCTCATGAACGCGCTCGTCGAACGGGCGACCGCAGCGGGGATCCACGTGATGATCGCGGCAGTCGACGGCGAAAACGTTGCGTCGATCCGTTTCCACGAGCGACTCGGGTTCACCGAGGTCGCGCGCATGCCTCAGGTGGGTACCAAGTTCGGACGCTGGCTCGATCTCGTGCTCTTGCAACGCGTGCTCAGCGAGACGCCGCCGCCGCCTCGCTGAGCCATACGGTCTCGCGGGCCGAGCAGTCAGGAGTTCGCGATGCCGACCATCTGCGTCGTCGAGACCGGTCGCTCCGACACGCGTTCACTCGGCGACGACCCTTCCGCGACGGCCGAGTAGTACGCCGCCTTGCGCCGCGCGACCCGCCCGTTCGGACGCGCCTCCGCGGTTACGGCCTCCGGCTCGAGCTGCGAGTTGATGCCGTCCTTCAAGAGCAGCAGCGCTTCGGCGCGCAGCTGCGAGATCCGCGACTCGCTCACACCGAGCTCGTCGGCAAGGCTCTGCATCGACCGCTCTTCGAAGAAGTACCCGGTCACAACCCGCTGCAGTCGTTCGGGCAGCGCGTGGACGGCGTCGATGAGGTACGCCTTGCGTTCGCGATCGAGGATCGCCTCCTCGGGTCCGGCATCGTCACCCGCGATGAACGACTCCGCGTCGCCTTCCAGCACGAGCGAGTCGTAGTTGAGCACGGTCGCGCGGTGAACGTCGTCGACGAGCTTGTGAACCGTCTCGGTCGAGACGTCGAGCATCTTCGCGGCTTCTTCGAGGGTCGGCGTGCGGCCGAGCTTGTTCATGAGCTCGTCGTTGGCGGCTTGCAGGCCGCGGGCCCGCGCCCGGACCGAGCGACTCGCCCAGTCGCGGCCGCGCAGCTCGTCGAGCAGCGCGCCGCGAATGCGGGTCGAGGCGAAGCGGTCGAACGCGATCCCGCGCTCGGGGTCGTAGCTGCGGGCGGCCTGGGCGAGGCCCAGCATCCCGGCCGATACGAGGTCATTGCGGCTGACGTGGCTCGGCACCCGGTGGGCGACCTCGGAGACCACGTACTGCACGAGCGGAAGATGCTGACGCACGAGGTTGTCCTCGGTCGTCGCCCGTTCGATGTCGATATCGGCTTTCGGTGCTGGCTGCACGTGCGTTGCCCCCCGGATCCGTCGCAAGTGTCCACAGATGTTGTGGATGTTGGGGCAAACTTCGACGGCGACGGGCCCCGGTCTTGATTGGCCTCAGGGTTGAAAGAATCGACCGCTTTGCGTGGTGTGTTCGGGCACGGAAGGTAGCGTGGCCGGATCACGACCGCTGGGAGGCGTGTGGTGGCGCTCGATGTGAGCGAAAGCGGCGAACCGTCCGACGGCCCGCGCGGGGACGATCCGGGCCGGGAAACCGTCGCGATCGTCGCCGACGAGCTCGCCCTCGTGCGCGCCGGCATCACCGTCGTGCTCGAGGCACGGGGGATCGACGTGGTCGCCCAGACCCGGTCGGGTCGCGAGCTCGTCAGGCTCGCCACCATGGAGCGCCCGGCGCTCGTCGTCGTCGGCCCGCCGGCCGATCTCGACGTGACCGGCGTCGTCCGGCGGCTCGTACGGTTGCGCCCCCACCCGCAGATCGTCGTGCTCCTGCCACCGGCGCACGAGCACGCGGTGCGCTATCTCCTCGCACTCGGGGTCGCGGGCATCGCGCTGCGAACGGTCGACGCCGACGAGCTCGGCGTGGTCGTCGATGCGGCCCGCAAGGGCGAACGGCACGTCGTCGCGGGGCTGCACCGGGCGCTCTCCGGGGCGGTGGGGCTCCCCGCCCTCGACGACCGGACCGACGACGTACTGACGGCGCGCGAGCGCGAGGTTCTCGTGCTCCTCGCCGAGGGCGGTACCAATCGTGAGATAGCGGGCGCGCTGTGCGTCACGCTCGCCACCGTGAAGTCGCACCTCGTTCGCATCTACACCAAGCTCGACGCCGGCAATCGCAACGAGGCCCTCGGCCGAGCCGTCGCACTCGGGCTCTTGAGGTAACGCACACAATTCTTCGCGCGCTCACTGCGGCGCACGGTACGTGCGCCGCGGGCGTTCGCTTGCTGGCGAGTTCGCTCCGCCTTCGGCTGCGCTCACCGCATCTTGCGGGGTCTTGGCACGCGGCGGTGGTGCTCATTTGCCGCATCGGGCGGGGGACTTGGCGGTTCCTTCATCTCGTTGGTGCTTCCGGCCGATGAGAAGCCGGAACGGCGGGCGGACGGGCTGCACGCGGGGTCGGGTCATGGTGCTGAGCGACGTATCGAACATCCTGTGGCGCGAACGACAGCTCCTGGAGCTGCTCGTCTTCAAGCTCGAAGAAGAGCAGCTCGTGCTGGCGGCCGGCCGGTCTCGATGGCTCGCCTACGCGGCCCGAGAGGTCGCCAAGGTGCGCGGCGAGACCAAGGGCGTCGGGCTCGAGCGCGCCGTGCTCGTCGCCGGCGCCGGCCGGGATCTCGGCCTCTCGGGATCACCCACGCTGCGCGAGCTCGCGGGCCGCACTTCGTCGCCGTGGGACGGCATCTTCGCCGGACACCGGCACGCGTTGCTCACGCTCGCGCAGGAGATCGACGCGATCGCGAGCTCGAACGACGAGATTGCGCCCGGACAACGGGTACGGACGGCCCGGATTTCGCAATTTCCTCCGGTTCAGACCGTGCAGAGCCAAAGCACTGCGGATGGGCTGACGATGAGACAGAGCCTGTCCATCGTGGAGGACACCCACCTCGCGCAGGTGAAGGTGGCACCTCAGTCGGGGCGGGTCGCGTCCCAGGTCACGCACTTGGCCCGCGCGAGGGCAGTCCAGCCTTCGCTCGCCGACTTCTTGAAGTAGGGAAATCATGCTCGAGACTCACGCAGCAACCGATATCGCGGAGATCACCTTTCCCGCCGGTCTGCCCGGCTTCCCGCACGCGCACCGCTTCCAGGTGGCGTCTTGGGGTCCGGCGGGGAGTCCTTTCCTGTTGCTGTCGTCTCTGGAAGAGCGTGATATCGCGTTCGTCGTCGTGCCGCCGTGGGTCTTCTACCCCGAGTACGACTTCGAGCTCGACAGCGACGCCGCAGAACGGCTGGCGCTGAACGCGGCGGAAGATGCCGTTGTCTTCGCGGTTGTCACGCTACGCGAACGGTTGGAGGACTCCACCGTCAACCTGCTCGGCCCGATCGTGGTGAACCGCTTCACGCACGAAGCCGCGCAGGTCGTGTTGCCCAGTACGGAATACAGCGTACGCGCGCCCCTGGCCA
>DATCCI010000482.1:0-2473 GCA_036511415.1 Acidimicrobiia bacterium | reverse complement strand
CCGGAGGGGAGCGAAGCGTGGAGTCGACCCAGAAATTTCGGGAGACGACAGCGCAGCGACCGGAGGGGAGCGAAGCGTGGAGTCGACCCAGAAATTGTCGTCACGCTCCGCGGCCGAGCTCGTCGAGCCGGCGAAGGGGTGGAACCCGCTCGATCACGCGGCCGAACGAGACGAGCTCGCTCGCGAGCGTCAGCGCGCCGAGCACCGAGAGCACGACGGTTCGCGTCAACGGACCGCACTCGAGCACGACACCGAGTCCGAGCACCGCGCCGATCACGTTCGAGCCGGCGTCGCCCAACATCAGACGCTCGTGCAGGTCGTCGCCGATCAGTCCTGCGAACGCGCCGACGACCGGCGCGACCGCGACCCCGACGCTGTCCGCGCGCGCGATCAACGCGAACGGTACCCAAGCCAGTAGTCCGACTTTGATCGCGCGTCCCGGCGCGCGATCGAGCAGATTCGTGAGGTTGGCCGCCAGCGCGACGAGGAGGGCATCGCTCACGAGCCGCGCGCCCGACCCGCCCGGCCGTCCCGCGCTGACGACGACAACCGCGAGCGCACTGCCGCAGACGATCTTCACCAGCCCGGTCGTGATGCGTCCCTGTGAGACCAGGGCGCGGAGATGGCCGCGGAATCCCTGATCGTGGTTCGAGCCGACGAGATCGTCGAACAAGCCGAGCAGCCCGAAGCCGACACACGCGAGCAACACGGCGAATCGCGGCGCCGCGCCGGGGGCGTTCCCGACACCGAACGCACCGAACAGGGAGCGGCCGGCCTCGACCACGACGACGGCGACGACGACGAGCACGCCCATCGCGGTCGGGACCGTTCGTCCGCGGTGGTTCACCCGCCCGAGCGCCGGCGTGCGCAGCAGATCACGACCCGCTCGGGCGCACAGCCGGACGGCCAGCACGCCGACGACGAACCCGACCAGGATGCTCACGACGGCAGCGGCGGGATGGCCTCGCTCGCGCCCTCACCGAAGCCGTACTGGCCGACTCGGCCTTCGGCGATCTGTTCGAGCGCGATGACGGCGGTGAGCGGTCCTTGGGGCAGTTCGGCGTCGTCGAGGGTGGTGACCTGCTTCGCGAGCGCCGGATCGCCGCGCACGGGTTCGAGCGAGGCGCCGCGCTTGGGTGCCGATACCGACCCTCCGTGCGCGTCGTATACCTCGCCGAGCACGGTCGGCACCTTCGCCGCGAGCAACGCCTGCACGAAGTCGACCATCGTGTCGGTCGCCGAGAGGTGGCTGTCGGTTCCGGTCAGGACGAGGACGCGCGCCGGCTTCACCGGGAACGCCGCGAGCGACGAACCCTTGCCGTCGCTGAAGTCGAGGAAACCGGCCGACCGCAACGGTTCGATGACGTCGCGCGCCGATCGCGACCGTCGGGGTGCCGGCGGATCCGCGAGCCTCGTCGCGAGCTCGCGCAGGGCCGCGAGGCGAGATGCCGCGACGTTGCCCGGCGCGAGCTTCGCCGCCGACTGCAGTGCGGGGAGATCCTTGGACGAGTCGAGGCGCCACTTGTCGTCGAGCCACAGCACCCCGGGTACGTCCGCTCCGGCGGCGCGCACCGACGCGAGCACGGAGTTCACCGCCGACGCATCGATGCCCTTGTCGGCGACGATCGCGACGGGAACCGCCTCGAGCCGCTGCTGCAGGGCGTAGGCCGACGACTTGCGGAGGAAGTCCTCGAGCTTCGAGACCTCGTCCTTCAGCTGACTGTTGTCGCTCTTGAGCTGGTTCGATTCGTGCGAGACGCTTCTGATCTCGGTGTCGAGCCGGTCGACGATCACTTGGTCGACGACCGTCGACCCGACGAGGATGCCGAGGCCGACGGCCAGGAACACCGCGATGAGCGAGACGAGATGGAACCGGAAGCTGATCATCGTCAGAACCAGCCGCGCACGCGCGACCACGTGTCGTCGAACATCAAGCGGAACCCGTCGAGGAATACCCGCAGCGAATGCGATGCGTAGACCATCGCGACCATGGCGGCGACCGCGGACACGACGAGCAAGACCATGTCGCGGCGGCGCACGCGCCCTTGGTACAAACGGCTCACGCCCTTGGCATCGACGAGCATCGGGCCGAGTCGCAGACGGGTGAGGAATGTCGACGCCATCCCCCGCCGGCCCTTGTCGAGGAACTCCACCATGGTGGCGTGCGTGCCGACGGCGACGATGAGATCGGCGCCCGCCTCGAACGCGAGCAACAGCGCCGCGTCCTCGCTCGTTCCGTCGGCGACGAACTGCTCGTAGCGCACCCCGGCCGCCTGTAGCCGTTCGAGTCCGGGAGCCCGGCCGTCGGGGTGCACGTGGTGCACGAGCTCCGCGCCGCAATGCAGCGCGACCGGAGAGAGCGAGTCGAAGTCGCCGATGATGATGTCGGGCGTGCGGCCGACGTCGATCAGCGCGTCGGCGCCGCCGTCGACGGCGATGAGGACGGGGCGGTACTCGCGCATGTATGCGCGCA
>DATCCI010000481.1:0-2164 GCA_036511415.1 Acidimicrobiia bacterium | reverse complement strand
GCACGATCCGCAGCAGCCGGTTGCCCTCCTCGGAACTGATCTCACGCACCTGCACCCGGTCGGTCATCGGCTCCTCCGGGGGGAAGTCAGAAGAAGCGGACGAGAATGTGTTCAGCGCACGCGAAAGTCCCGGACCTTGATCGGCGTGTCGGGCAGCGAGGCGAAGGTTGCCTGAAGCGGCAGTAGAGACAGCTCACTTCGACCGTCGATAGGGTGCAGGCCAAAGGCTGTCACGCTGCTCGCCAACGTCCGGGACCCAACTCCCGTCGGCAGCTGGCGCGACTCCGTCGACAGATATCCGGAGCCGGGAGTCCAATGATGTCGTTCACGCACGAGGCGTGGGTGCTGTTCCTGGCACTGTTCGCGCTTTACAGCCCGGTCGCTGCGCTGTCCTCGTACCTGCCGATCATCCGCCCCTACAGCAACGCCCAGCAGATCCGCCTCTCGGTGGGTCTGTTCTTCAACGCCGCCATATTCGTGCTCGTGGCCATCTGGGTGGGCGAGCCGCTGCTCAAGCTGCTCGGGCTCAGCACGGCTGCGATCACCGCGACCGGTGGCATTGCGCTCATTTTTGCCGCGGTGCCGCTGATGCGCGGCGTCGGGGAGGCCGTGGCCGACGACAGCGCCACCAGCGGCGAGCCGGAGGCCGCCCCGACCGGGTCACTGCGCTCCGTGCTGCTCACCCCGATCACGTTCCCCCTGACCGTCGGCGGAACGACGTTCGCCTTCGGCGTGGCCGCCTCTGCGGACGTCGGCAACGTGAAGGGCCGACTTCTCCTGTCGGTCGCCGCGGTGGCTTACGCCGCTGTCACCGGACTCACGCTTTACGCCTCCGGTCATGTGGAACGGCGGGTCTCTCTGCAGACGGCCAGAATCCTCGACCGGGTCGCGGGCATCCTGCTGACGGCTATCGCTACGATCCTGCTGGCCAACGGATTCACCGACCTCGTCGTCGCGGCCCTGCACCGGCACTGACGGGAGTCCGCGTGTCGGCGTCGTGCCCTCGCAGGTGGATGAGCCTCGATCTGAGCTGTGGCAGGGACAAAGCTAAGTCAAGCGTCAACAGAGAGGTCGCGAGCATGACCAGTCAGGACACCGCCCCGTCGTCGGCACTCGGCGTCCACTCCGAGGTCGGCAGGCTGCGCAAGGTGCTCGTCTGCTCGCCTGGGCTGGCCCACCGCAGGCTCACGCCGTCCAATTCCGACGACCTGTTGTTCGACGACGTGATGTGGGTGGAGAACGCCCAGCGCGACCACGCAGACTTCGTCAACAAGCTGCGGACCCGGGGTGTCGACGTCGTCGAGCTGCACGACCTGCTCGCCCAGACGATGGTGATGCCGGAGGCGCGCTCCTGGCTGCTCGACCGCAAGATTGTCGTCAACGAGGTCGGGCTCGGGCTGATCGATGGCACCCGCGCATTTCTTGAGTCGCTCGCGCCGCGCCAGCTCGCCGAGTTCCTCATCGGCGGCCTCGCCACCTCCGACCTACCCGAGGAGTTCCGGTCCCCGTACGTGGCGCTCGCACGCGAGGCCACCGGTGTCCGCGAGTACCTCATGCCACCGCTGCCAAACACCCTCTATACCCGCGACACGACGTGCTGGCTGTATGGGGGGGTGACGCTGAACCCGTTGTACTGGCCGGCTCGGCACGACGAGACGCTGCTGATGAAGGCGATCTACACGTTCCATCCCGACTTCATCGGCTCCACCGTGTGGTGGGGCGACCCCGAGCAGGACTGGGGCTTGGCGACCTTCGAGGGCGGCGACGTCATGCCGGTCGGCAACGGCGTGGTCCTGATCGGGATGAGCGAGCGTACCTCGCGGCAGGCGATCACGCAGGTCGCGGCGGCGCTGTTCGCAAACGGCGCGGCCGAACGGGTCATCGTCGCCGGCATGCCCAAGCTGCGCGCGGCGATGCACCTGGACACCGTGTTAACCTTCGCGGACCGCGACATCGTCACGGCGTATCTGGACATCGTCGACGGCATCCACGCTTTCTCGCTGCGCCCGAGCGACAGCGCTGCCGGGGTCGAGGTCACCGACGAGGGCTCGAAGTCCTTAGTCGACGTGGTGGCCGAGTCGCTCGGACTCCCGGCGCTGCAGGTGATTGGCACCGGTGGAGACGTCTACGCCTCGGAGCGCCAGCAGTGGGACAGTGGCAACAA
>DATCCI010000480.1:0-3087 GCA_036511415.1 Acidimicrobiia bacterium | reverse complement strand
GCACTGGCGGCAACTTGCACTCGTGACGATAGCGATGGTTGGTGCACGCACCTTCGCGATGGCGGTCAACCGCATCGTCGACCGCCACATCGACGCGCGCAACCCGCGAACGCAAGGGCGGGAACTCGTCACGGGCGTTGTCAGTCTGCGGACGGCGTGGGCAGGCGCGATCGTCGCGCTCGTGGTCCTCATGGTCGCCGCCGGCGCCCTCAACCGCGTCTGCTTCGTTCTCGCTCCGGTCGCGGCGATCGTCCTGGCTGCGTATCCGTACGCGAAGCGGGTCACCTGGGCGCCGCACGCGGTGCTCGGCCTTGCCCAGACCATCGGTCCGATCGGCGCGTGGATGGCCGTGACCGGTCACTGGTCATGGACGGCGGTGGTGCTCGGCCTCGCGGTCGGTTGCTGGATCGGGGGATTCGACATCATCTACGCCCTGCAGGACTACCGAATCGACCGCGAGATCGGCGTCAAGTCGTTGCCGGCTCGGTTCGGGCCGCAGGTCGCGTTGGCCTTCTCGCGGGTCGCGCACTACGCGACGGTATTGCTGCTGCTCTGGTTCGGTGTGCTCGCACATCTCGGCTGGACATGGACGGCGGGGGTCGCCGCCGCAGCCGTCGCGCTGGCCTACGAGCAGCATCTCGTAAAGCCTGACGATCTCTCCAAGGTCAACCGCGCGTTCTTCACCGTCAACGGTTTCGTCGGCATCGGGCTGTTCTGCTTTGCGGTTGCCGACCTGCTGTCGCGTGGGTTCCGAGGGTGACCGGCGCGGCGCGGGTGCCATGGATCGTCGGTGTCAGTGGCGCCAGCGGAACCCCTTACGCCGCAGCGGTTCTGCGCGGCCTGCTGGACGCCGGGCTACCCGTTGACCTGGTGGTGTCGCGAGCCGCGCGGTTGACGTTGCTCGATGAAACCGGCATCGCCTGGCACGACGACCCCGACAGCCTCCATGCCTGGCTCACGTCACGGCTTGATGCTGAGCTGCCTATCGACTTACCTCTTGCGGCCGTGGACGCCGTCGAGCACGTCCGCTTCTGGTCGCCCGGCGACCTCGCGGCCGGCCCGTCGAGCGGTTCGTATCCCGCGCGGGGCATGGTCGTCGTGCCCGCCAGCACGGCAGCGGTTGCCGGCATCGCGATCGGGCTGTCGAAGGATCTTCTTCAACGGGCCGCAGATGTGACACTGAAGGAACGGCGCCCGCTGATCGTCGTCCCGCGTGAGATGCCGCTTACCGGCGCGACGCTGCGCCATCTGGTCACCCTCGATGCGGCAGGCGCTGTCGTGTTGCCCGCGAGTCCGGCTTTCTACGGCAAGCCCAAGACCATGCAGCAGTTGGTCGACTTTGTCGCAGGCAAGATCCTCGACGTTCTAGGCGTCGATCATGACCTGTTCACGCGTTGGGACGGGCGCATCGGCGAGTAGCCGCACCCGTCCCCGAACGTCAGGTCGTGCCTGTAGGTCAGCCCTCGGATGCTTCCAATGCGAGCGAGCCGATCGAGTCGAGATCGGAGTCGCCGCGCAACAGGGCGCGAACCTCGGATTCCCGGAAGCGCCGATGGCCCCCAGGCGTGCGGATGCTGCCGATCCGGCCGGAAGCTGCCCAGCGTGTCACGGTCTTCGGGTCGACCCGAAACAAGCTGGCAACCTCCCCGGGTGTCAGGAGCCGGTCACGGTTCTCCACTGTGATGTGCCTTTCTGCGGGACGCGGTGCTGCGAATTGCTTTCGCGGGACCCCTGACAGATGTGTACACGCGGATGTGTCGTCTCGTCTGCTTTTGGCGCACGTTAGTTGCGTTGCGGACAAAAAAGTCGGGGTGGTCGTTACGAGACGGTCACTCCTAGTAGCGAAATTGGGGCACAAGGGGCCCGATAGGGGCTAACAGTCGCCGCATGATCGCTGTCCGTAACGAATGGTCATCCGGGCGTGGTGACGGACCACATGCAGTTGCGCGCCCCGAACGCACTTGATCAAACGCGGCCGTGCATGCTTGAACCGTGGACACCGGACGCAAGCGCGAACTCGAAGACAAGGTTCTTGCCGGCCAGCGATTGAGCTACGACGACGGGGTCGCGTTGTACGCGAGCGACGACCTGGCGTGGCTCGGCGAGCTCGCCCACTACGTGCGCACCCAGAAGAATGGTGACCGCACCTACTTCAACGTGAACCGGCATCTGAACCTGACCAACGTGTGCGCCGCGTCGTGCGCTTACTGCAGTTTCCAGCGCAAGCCCGGCGAGACCGACGCGTACACGATGCGCATCGAACAGGCCGTGGCGCTCGCCAAGCAGATGGAGCCCGAGGGCATCACCGAGCTGCACATCGTGAACGGCCTGCACCCGACCTTGCCGTGGCGGTACTACCCGCGCTCGCTGAAAGCGCTAAAGGCTGCATTGCCCGGCGTCGCGCTGAAGGCGTTCACCGCGACCGAGATCCACTGGTTCGAGGAGATCTCGGGGCTGTCGGCCGACGAGATCCTCGACGAATTGATCGACGCCGGGCTCGAGTCGCTGACAGGTGGCGGCGCCGAGATCTTCGACTGGGAAGTGCGCGAGAAGATCGTCGACCACAAGACCCACTGGGAAGACTGGTCGCGGATCCACCGGTTGGCCCATTCGAAGGGCCTGAAGACGCCGTGCACGATGCTCTACGGTCACATCGAAGAGCCCCGGCATCGGGTCGATCACGTGCTACGCCTGCGCGAGCTTCAAGACGAGACCGGCGGCTTCGTGGTGTTCATTCCACTGCGCTTCCAGCACGACGCGAGCGGCGACCCGCGCAACCGGCTCATGACCCAACCGATGGCGACCGGCGCCGAGGCGCTGAAGACTTTCGCCGTCTCCCGACTGCTGTTCGACAACGTGCCGCACGTCAAGGCGTTCTGGGTGATGCACGGCCTCACGACCTCGCAGCTTGCGTTGTCGCACGGCGCCGACGATCTCGACGGGTCCGTGGTCGAGTACAAGATCACCCATGATGCCGACCACTTCGGAACGCCGCACACGATGCACCGCGACGACCTACTCGAACTCATCCGCGATGCCGGATTCACCCCTGTCGAGCGCGACACTCGCTACAACGTGATCAAGGTG
>DATCCI010000479.1:0-3038 GCA_036511415.1 Acidimicrobiia bacterium | reverse complement strand
TATCGGACGCCCTCGTCCGGCCGGGCGCCGTCCGCTACGCCGTCACGGTTTGACGATCACCGGCCCCGTCATCGATCCCCGCGAGCGCGCCGGAACGCCCATCACTTCGCGCGTTCCCGTGCAAGAGCGGCAGCTTCGTGGACTCGTGGGTCAGGAGCCACTGCTTGCAGTCGAGACCGAACGCGTAGCCGCCGAGGGCTCCGCCGGTGCGGATCACGCGGTGGCAGGGAACGATCAAGGCGACCGGATTCGAGGCGTTCGCCATTCCCACCGCCCGTTGCGCGTTCGGTCGGCCGACGCGTCGCGCCAACTCGCCGTAGGAGATCGTCGACCCGACCGGGATCTTGCGCAGTTGCCGCCACACCTGCTGTTGGAACTCCGTGCCGCGCGTCTCGACGGTCAACGTGTCGAGCGCTCCGACGTCGCCCGCGAAGTACGCCTCCAACACCTCGTGCACCCCGAACCGGTCACGCCGAACCGGCTGCGGCGTGAGATCGAACGTCGCGCCTCGCACCACACCGTTGTCGACGGTTGCGCGAAACGAGCCGAGGGCAAACTCCACCACTGCGAGATCTGTTGTCATACCCACGTTCTACGCCGATCCGGTGGACAGATCCGGACGAGCCCGCCCTGTGTCCGGATCCGTCTATCGCAATGACATAGAACAGAGACATGGACGAGTTCACCGGGGTCGTGACGACCGGCATCTACTGCCGGCCCGGGTGTAGCGGGGCACCACTGGCGCGCAACACACGGCCGTACAGCTCCGCGGCCGCGGCCGAGGCCGCGGGCTTCCGCCCGTGCCTGCGGTGCCGGCCCGACCGCGAGCCCGCGCCCGGCTGGGTGGATGCGCCCGAGCTGGTGTGCCGGGCCCTGCGGGCAATCGCCGACGGTGCACTCGACGACGCGACCGAGGACGCGCTGGCGGCGCGACTCGGCGTGAGTGCCCGCCACCTGCGGCGCCTCTTCGACGTACACGTCGGCGCCACGCCCGCCGAGGTCGCGCGCAGCCGGCGCGCCCATTTCGCCCGGCGGCTGCTTGACGACACCGATCTCCCGCTCGCGCACGTCGGCGCCGCGGCCGGGTTCAACAGCGTCCGCCAGTTCAACCGGGTGATGAAGGATGTCTTCCGGTTCACGCCCCAGCAGCTCCGGTCTCGCCGACGCGCACCCGATCGATTGGTGACCGACGGCGGCCTCGAGCTGCGTATGCCGTACCGTCCGCCGCTCGCCTGGCCGGCGATGCTCGCCTTCCTCGCGCCGCGTGCGATCCCCGGCGTCGAGACGATCGACCTCGACGCGGGCGTCTACCGGCGCGTCGTTGAGCTCGCCGACGCCCCGGGCGTCATCGAGGTGTGGGACGAGCCCGAGCGCGCGTCGCTGCGGCTACGCGTCCACCTCCCGGCCTTCGACGGGCTCGTGCACCTCCTCGCGAGCGTGCGCCGGCTTTTCGACCTCGACGCCGACCCGACGGTGATCGACGCGTCGCTCGCGCGCGACCGGACACTGCGACCGTTGGTGCGCGCCCGGCGCGGCATCCGTGTTCCCGGCGCGATCGACCCGTTCGAGGTGAGCGTGCGGGCGATCCTCGGCCAGCAGGTGTCGGTGGGCGCGGCGACCACGCTGTCGGGCCGCGTCGTCGAGCGCTACGGGACCCCGGTACCGGGGATCGGCGCGCTGGGGCTCACGCACCTCTTCCCCGACGCGCCGACCCTGGCCCGCGCCGACCTCGGCGAGGTCGGTCTGACCCGGGCCCGCGCCCAGGCCGTCAGTGCGTTGGCCGCCTCGGTCACGGCCGGCGACCTCGAGCTGCACCGGGCGCGCGATCTCGATCACACGCTGGCCGAGCTCCAGGCGCTGCCCGGGTTCGGACCCTGGACCGCGCACTACGTCGCGATGCGGGCGTGCGGTGAACGCGACGCGTTCCCCGGGTCGGATCTCGGCCTCCGGCGCGCCCTGGGCGACGACCCGTCCGGCCGGGCCGAGGCCTGGCGGCCGTGGCGCGCCTATGCCGCGATCCAAATTTGGCTGGGGCCGGTTGAACCATCGCGGCGCGGGTAGGGGAGAAACGTCGTCGCGTCGCATTTTCCCTGGTCAGACCCGATATTCCAGCTTGAGAACCCGGCCGGGATCGGATATGATTGAGGGCCGACATCGTCGGCGGCAGCCCGAAACTTCCCCCCCAGAACTTCCGCCCAGTCGTATCCCAGCTTCGAGGAACAACCTCCCGCTTGGCGAGCGTTGCACCAAATGCTCGCCCGCCCCGGGTGCACGCCGAGGGGCGGGATACTCGCCCGAAGACGGCGTGCAGCCGATACTGATCACAACACCTACCAACGATCGAAGCCCAGTTCCTTCGACTCCGAAAGTGAAGAAATGGCCGTAAAGCACGTGAAGGCCCGCTTGGACCGCGACTACGAGGATCTCGTACGTCTCTACCTGGAAGACGTCGGTCGCCACAACCTCCTCACGAAGGACGATGAAGGCCGGCTCGCACAAGCGATCGAAACCGGCACCGCGGCACGCGAGCGCCTCGAGACCGCGAAGAAGCTCACGCCCACCCAGCGGCGCCAGCTTCGGCGCGAGATCCGCCAGGGTGAGGAGGCGCACCGTCAGTTCGTCAACTCGAACCTCCGGCTCGTCGTCTCGATCGCGAAGAAGTACCAGAGCTCGGGCCTCCCGCTGCTCGACATCGTCCAGGAAGGAAACCTCGGCCTGATCCACGCCGTCGACAAGTTCGACTGGCGCAAGGGCTTCAAGTTCTCGACGTACGCGACCTGGTGGATCCGCCAGGCGATCCAGCGCGGCATCGCCAACTCGGCGCGCGTCATCCGGCTGCCCGTGCACGCGGGCGACATGCTCACGGCGCTGCTCAAACTGCGCGCCCAGCTCGAGGGCTCGCTCGGCCGCACGCCGACGCTCGCCGAGCTGGCCGGCGAAGCCGAGCTGCCGCTCGAGAAGGTCGTCGAGGTATTGCGTTACGCGGTCGACACCGTCTCGCTCGACGAGCCCGTCCGCGACGACGGCGACGCCGAGCT